>NZ_VSLZ01000011.1 GCF_010747475.1 Halorussus sp. MSC15.2
GTTCTCCTTCGTCAACGTATTCACGAGGAACTTCTTGGCCTTCGTGACCGCGCCCGTCGCTTTCGCCCAAACGAATTCAGCAGCGCTGACCGCCGCAGACTTCACCGCGCTCGCTGCTTTCACCGCGTTCTCCTTCGTCAACGTACTCACGAGGAACTTCTTGGCCTTCGTGACCGCGCCCGTCGCTTTCGCCCAGACATGTTGAGCGGCGGCGTTCAGGTAGATTCCGGTCGTCGTGTTGGCGAGGAGTGCCTCGGTGAGGACCAAGTACGCGGTCAACGCGGCGTACTCGGCGACGACCACGGACAGTACCGAGAGCAACCCGCCCATCACGATTCCGAGCGCCGTCGCAACCGTCTTGTTCTTGTTGAGAAATTTGAACACGCCGGTAAGTACCTCTGCGACGAGTTCGAACGCCGGGGCGAGCCCCGAACCCATGTTCTCCTGAAGTCGCTTGTAGGCCTTCGTCAGCGAGTCGATGTCGTTTCGCAGGCTCTTGCTGTCTCTCGCGGCCCCCGCGACGAGGAAACTCCATGCGCTCCGGAGGTACTTCAAGGACATCTGAGCGGTTTTGACGTGGTTCTGGATAGCACCGATGTCCTGATTCGCGCTCCGGAACTGATTGCTCGCCGTCTTCGCAGTGCTTCCAGCGTTCCTGAACGCGGAGCCGAGGCTATTCAACGATGAACTGAGGTTCTGTACCTTTCCGAGTCCGAATGCCATTGTGTAAAGAATAACGTATCAGTCGTCCTTGACGCGGACGACGTGTTCGTGCTTCGCAACCGAGGGGTGAACTCCGCGCGGCGCGTTCGACGGCGGAGTCGGTACGTCACCACCAGCCGACCGAGCGCCAACGTTCTGCGCGGCCTGTTGGGCCTCACGCTGTGCGCGCTGGTGTTCCGAGAGCGCGATGGCGTAGGCGTACCGCTTCTTCCACGGCCAGCCCGCCACGTCCTCGATAGGTTCGTTGAACCGGAGCGCGATGCTCACGGTCATCCGACCTGCAGGTGACGCTGCCCACTCGGTTACTCGTCGAGAAAACCCCCGTCGAGTCCGAGGAACTCGGCGGCCCGACTAGCGAGCGCGAGCTTGGCGGAGAACGCCATTTGCTCCCAGCGTTCGTCCGAGACGTCGGGCTTGGCGACTGCGAGTTGGACGAGCGCGCGCATCTGTGCGGCACGGTCCGCTTCGGCGACTTCTTCGAGTTTGTTCAGGACGGCGTCGTCGTTCTCGGGTTCCTCCAGCAGGAACTTCATGTCGCGGAGTTCGAACACCGTGGGCTCACGGCGCTCGTCGAGCGTCCACTCCTGCCCTTCGAAGTCGAAGCTCTCGGGGTCAGCGTCGGGCGCGTCCGTTCCACCCGCGGCTCCGACGTCCTCGGCTTCGAGGTCGTCTGTGTCGAGCATCTCGTCTACGGTCCGCTCGACTTCGTCGTTCGTTTCGAGACCGGTCGCGTCACGTCGTTCGAGTACGGTGTCGTCTGTCATGGTGGCTGATGGTGTAGAACGTTATTGGTGAGTAACTTCGGCGGCTTCCCACGAGCCTTCGACCGTCGGGACGCCGTCGAGTTCGTAGTCGGAGGGGCCGAAATCAGTCAGCACGCAGTCGACGAACGTACTCTCCGACCGCGGTTCGCCCTCGGCGTAGGAGATGGTGATGTTGAAGACAGAGCTCTCCTGAAAGAGGTCCTCCAACATGGGGACGTCGTCCGACGTTGCCTTGACCGCGAACGACCCAGTGAACTCGCCAGTCCCTTTGACCCAGACGCTACCGCCGTCGAGCGTTCGCTCCAGTTCGTGGGCCTTCGACTGGTCGTAGCCGAAGCTGTCGATGTCTGCAATCTGTTCGTCGTTGACCGTGATGGATATCTCACGGGCGTCGTATTCCTTGGTTGGCATCTGTAGTTACTCCTTAGACTCGGACGTTCAGCTCGACGCCGAACTCGTGGATGTTGTTGGCCAGCGTCCCTTCGACGGTGATGCCGCTGAAGACGCGGTTGGCCTTGTCTGCGTCCGAGAGTTGGTCGATAGTCGGTGCGGTTACCTCGAGTTCAGACAGCGGCGCGTTGTTCGAGCCGACGTACTGCTGGAGTCGGCCACGAATCGCACCGAGAAGCTGGGAGCGACCGTTGTTCGTGAACGGAACTTGGTCGTTGTCGAGACGCAGACTCTTGAGAGCTTCCTCGACCTCGCTACCGATGAACGACTCGGTGCGGCCGACGTCCAAGTACTGGTAGTCCGACGAGGAACCTGCGGTCGTCAACGAGTTAGACAGTACGAGCGTCCCGTCCACCGAGATGATGGCGTTCGACGGACCGTTGCCGTCGGAGTCGCCACCCTCGAACGTCTCCGTCGTACCGGGGTCCCCGACGAGGGTGCGCCGGTAGAAGTCCGTGCTGAACGGATAGCCCTCACCGTCCCAGAACGGATCGAACCAGGCGGGGTTGACGCCGAGTTGGCCCGCGACGTAGGACGCGACGTCCTCGCTAGACTTGTGCGCAATCATCATCAGGTCGCCGCTAGGGACGTAACCGGCCACCTCGTGAGCGAGTTCCATCGCCTCAGCGTCGGTGGCGGCTTCGGCCCCGTTCATGTGCGCGCCGACGACCGCGGCGTCGATGCTGCTGGCGAACGTCACGAGCTCGTTGAGGTTGCCGATGTGTTCGCGCTTACAGCGCGTATCTGCGAGGGTGAACAGGTCGATGCCGAGCGGTTCGAGTTCGGTCTCGAGAGACGACCAGTCGAGGTGGTGATAGTCAGCCGTGATACCGGGTCCGCTACCGCTCGTGGTCGTCCCGGTGACGATTTCGCCGGTGTCGAAGTTGACGAACGCCTCGTCGTTGGCGGGCGTCTCGTTCACGTCCGGCGGGCTTTCCGTCTTGGGCACCACCGTCTTCTCGGTACCGTCCACGTAGACGCTGGTGGCGCTCAGGTCGTCGTGAAGCGGCAGGTGGTTGGAGTTGGTGTCCTTGATGTTGACTCGGTCCGTACTCGTGGTGTCACCACCCAGAGACACGCTCGACTCGGTCAGTTCTTCGGCGACTGCGACGACCCACGATTCGACGCCCATCTCCGTGAGCGCCTGCGACGCGACGTGAACGTCGCTTCCGTCGCCGAAGTTGTTGGCGACGTCGTCGGGGTTGGAGTACCGTTTCCCGTTGTTGAACCCGACGGAGGGTGCAGTCGTCGCGTGGCCGATCAGTGCAATGTCGTTGTACGTCGGCTTCGCCGTCGCTCCGGTCGAGGCCGACAGATTGATGTCGACTACTGAAACTGGCATGGGACTGGCAACTGTTCGTACTGCCGGGATGATATATATCAGTTTTCAGATAATAAAAGCGAAACGAGTGCTTCGGGGCGGGAACGACGTCAAAACAGCGTCTCTACCACCGGGAAGCCCTCGAAAACTGGCGCGAAACGGCGAGCGACGCGACGGACGACGGAACCGAGAAGAGGGGAGTCCATTGGCGAGGACAAGGGCGACTCCGACGGCCGAAACGCGTGCGAGCGGCGCAGTTACGGAAGGGCGAACGCGGTCAGCGGGGAAGCCGAACGTAGTCGGCGGGCGAAGAACAGCGGAAGAGTCAGTTCGTCGTGACGGTGTACTCGACGTCCTCGGTCGAGTCTACGGTCTCGGTGTGCCTGTCGGTGTAGTGTAGCCGGACCCGGAACTCGTACTCCTGAACGTCGGTCCCTGCAGAGTCTGTGTGGGCCTCGTGAATCTGGTCGCTGGAGATGCGGGCGACGACCGGCCGTTCCCCGTTCGACCCCGTCGAATTCTGGTCGAAGTCGTACCGGAAGTGACTCCAGAGCGTCTCGGCGAACGACTCCACGCGGGGTTTCGGCGGCACGCTATCGGCGTTGGTGGCGTCTTCTACGAGGCACGTTACTGTGAGTTCGTCGTACAGTCGCGTCGCGTAGGTGTACTCGTAGACGTTCTCGCCCGGGCGCTCGTTCACGGCGACGACACGACCCATCGACTGGGCGTCTTGTTTCTCGACGTTGCGCTCGTTCCAGCCCAGAATCACTTCGGGATAGCTTCGCGTGTGATTCTCGTTCTCCCACCATGTCTCGATGCTGTACGTGTACGTCGTTCCGCTCCACGTCACGTCGTAGGACCCCGGAAGGCTACTCTCCACTCTAGACCGCTCGTCGAAGGTCAGCACGGGCGCGTCCCTCCGGTCCGGTGTGTAGGTTCGATGACAGACATCACGAACTCCTACGGCTCGTGTTATCTAAATGTGGTTTGGTCGGGGCGGTCTGTAATCAGGGGTACGCGGTTCGCGCGACGACCGGCGGTTCGTGGCCCTTCTCGATGACACCTGCGTGCTCGCGGATGGCAAGCGTACCGGACTCGACGCAGTGTTCGAGGCCATCGACCTCCTGCAGCGACACGTAGAGCGCTTCGGCGGCCGTCAGGTCGTAGAACGGAACGGACGCGCCCACGGCAGGGTTCCCGAGCGCTGTCTCGTCCACGTAGGTCTTGTAACCCTCGGCGTCGATGCGGGCGGCGTCCCGGTCGGGCACCGCGTCGAGGAGGGTGTCGGCGAACGCGCGGTCGTCCACTTCAAGGACGAACTGAACCGCGTAGGTCGTAGTTCGATTCGGGTCGGGGGAACTGCTAATCGACATATCACACTCAACGCAGACGGGATTATAAACTAGTTTTCCGCGAAGTAACTCCGACCTCGCGCAGTCCGACTCGATTCGACTCTGCTGGGACTCGTGGCGGAACTACTCGGGCCGCGGACAAAAAATCCGTACGGTGTTCGGACAGTTCGACAGGTGACCCCGACAGTCACCGCGAATGCCCGCTGGCGGTCACTGTGCGCGAAAGCAGGTTGAGGGGGAGTTGCGCTTAGACGCGACCTCTCTTCTCTTCGAGGCCGGCCTGCACGATGTCGTCGAGGACGTCCATGCCCTCGGGCGTGACGACCGCGTCGGCGTCCTCGTCGACGTCGAGCGTACTTTCGCGTTCCTTCATTCGGTTGCGGTACTTTCGGACGGACCAGACCGAGCAGTTGGCCTTCTTGGCGATGGCCCGGTTCCCGAAGAACGGAGCGCAGGCCATGATTACGACCTTCTGCCAGTCGCGTAGCTGTTTGTTCGGCATGTGTGGTGGCTGATGGATTTCCGACCGACCCCGCCGTCGGACGAGATTCGGTCGGTCGATGGCTGTCGTGCGATTCAGCGACGGGTCATTCGGTACTCTGAGCGCGCTAGAACCCGCCGATATTACTTTTACCTAGCTGTTACAATTTAAATTTTATGATTTGTTTGGGGGTGGCATACTGGACAATCGTTAGAGACCCCTTTCACCTGCCGGTCGAAGGCCATTGGTCGGCAATGGGCGATGATAGTCGTCAGGCGACGGTCGAGGGGCGGCGTCGAGCGACAGATGAACGCCGTCGCCGGACGGCGAGTGACCGTCATCTCGAAGCGCCTCGCCGTGAGCGGCCGGTTCGAGCGCCTCTCCCGTACCGCCCGCGACCGCCGAACCCGACGACGCTGCGGCGCGCTCGACGAACCACGCACAACCCTGAATTACGTCGGCAGCACGACCAACGTGGACGCAGTCTGCGTCTAGCCACGTCTGCACGCCCTCTTCAGTACCCCGAAGAGTGATACACTGTCCGTCGGTACCGGCCGTCCATCGGATTCTGCGTTTGGAGCAGTGAGCGTACTGTACGGTCGCACCGACCTCGCCGGGTTCGACGGTGAGGCTTTCGATAACCCATCCGTCTCCCAGGTGGTCGGCGATGTGTTCCATCCGCTCGATGAAACCACCTGGCATACCAGATAATTGATATCATTTCATTATATTGGTTTTGTTAGTTGACCCGCCGAACGTCCGATGGTACTCTCGTCTGTTTCACGTCGACGGCGAAGGCGGCGGAGGCCGCGGAGCGGAGACTCGACGTGGCGGCCTCTGTTAAAATCTTCAGTCCGTGATTGGTTCGGCAGGCGTGGTGAATACACGGCGCATAGTCACCAGTTCATATTATTGGTCTCCCCGACATTCCGGTCTGGGTCGTCTGCGTTGCCAGCGACGACCTCAAACGGTCACATCATCGACTCATCCTCGTGTCCGAGGATGTGGCAGTGCCACGGGTACTAGCCCGTAAAGTCCACAGACTAGGTGCCGACACTCACCGCATCCCCGGTGAGTCGGGTCGGCCAGTACCATCGAAGCCCGGCGAGTCCCTGCGGCCGCGGTCACTGTGAAGGAACACGAGACCGCCGCCGATGTCGCTCGCAACGGTGAATCCGCGTGCGGCGTCGGCACCCCAGAACGACGTATCGTCGGTGTGGTAGCTGGCGATGGTCTCGGGGTTCGACGGGTCGCTCACGTCGTGGACCGTCACGCCGCCGTTGTACCACGAGGCGTGGAGTCGGTTCGAGGTGACGTCGAAGTTGTGCGATGTGCGGAACGCATCGACGTTCGGCGGTTCGATGCGGACGAGTTTCCGGGGGTTGCTAGGGTTCGAGACGTCCCAGATTTTGATTCCACCGTAATCGTCGTTGTCGGGGTTCTCGACACCGACTTCGCCGGGGAACGTCTCAGCGCCGACGTAGACGTAGTCGCCGTCTGGCGACGGCTGGACGTAGTGCGCGTTCCCGGGCCGTGTGAGGTAGCGCTCCAGATTGTAACCCGGTTTGTCCGCACCGGGCGCGTCGCCGAACTGCGCCACCAGTTGCGGATTGGTCGGGTCGCTGACGTCCGCGACGACGATGCCCGCGTCCCAGAACGCCTGATAGAGGAGGTCGTCTTGGACGTAGATGTCGTGACACGGGCTGACCCCGCCCATCGCGAACTCGGGGAAGTCGTCTTTGAGGCGGTACTCGCCGACGACGTGCGGGTTCGTCGGGTCGTGTACGTCGACGATGGTGGTGCGAGCCTCGCTGAACGCCGCCTCGCCAGACTCGTTGACGGTGAGGTAGGCGTAGCCGTCAGCGAGGAAGTTATTATGGATGTGATGGCCGACGTTCACAAACTCGATTTCGGTCGGGTCAGTCGGATTGCTCACGTCCACGAGCGTGACACCCGGCCCACCGTTGCTCGCCAGGCTCACGAGGTCACCGTCGACCTTGGCATCGAGAATGCCGCCTGCCGGATCGGATGCGGTCATCGACCCGACGAGTTTCGGCCGGGTCGGGTTATGCCAGTCGACGACGGCGAGACCGTCGCCCGTTGCGACGTACGCGTAGTTGCCTTGCGTGGAGACTTCGAGCGACCCGTCGACCGCCTGCTCGCTAAACAGACGGAGCGTGTCGTCGGTGGACCTCTGCGCGTCTCCGGGGACGCTGGCACTGCTGAGGTCCGCGACGCTGGCGAGGCCGAGCACGCCGGTCGCCTTCAGGAGGTTGCGTCTGGTGGAACGGTGCATGGTCACTGTCCTCCCTTCTCCGCGGCGGGTGTGACTTTGAAGACGTAGATGCCGGTGACCATGTCGGACACAACCGTGAGGTCGCGCGTCGCGTTGTAGTTCGCACCCCACGCCATCGGAGCCTCGCCTAGCCACCCCGGACCTTGGGCTTGGTCGGCCATGTCGTCGGTCGCGTAGCGGTCGGTGAACGTGGGGTCTGTCGGGTCGCTGATGTCCCAGACGACCGTTCCTTCGTGGTACGCGCCGTCGACGAGGAGAGAATTGTTCCCCTTCGAGATGATGTCGTGGTTGTGCGTCGTCCAGTCGTAGGTTTCCAATGGGTCGTCGCCCTGATACTCCGCGTTCGGAGACGGTGTGTATCCGATGGGTTTGGGGTTCGAGACGGAGCCGTCGCCCCAGCCGATGTCGAAGATGTGTTTGCCGCCGGGTTTGCCGTGGCCAATTTCGTCGCCGACGACGGCGATGCCACGTCCGGGGTCGTAGTCGGCGTAGTGGCAGTTCTCGAACGCTTCCTCACCCAGCGGGACATCCGCGTAGTCCGGTCGGCCTTCGTAGCTGAAGCTCCCGGCCATCTCGGGGTTCGCGGGGTCGCTGACGTCCATGATGACGTAGCCGTCGAACCCGTCGCCGATGAACGCCAAGTGCGCGAGGTCGTTTTCGGGGTCGACGACGATGTCGTGGAGGTCGGCTTCGGGGCCGAACGTCCCGACGAACGAGGTATCGGTCGGGTCGCTCACGTCGAAGACGCCCATGCCGTGATGTTCGGTGGTGTACACGTACGGCTCGGTCGGGTGTGGGAAGAGGTTGTGCGTCGACCCAGAGTCGAGCGTCCCGAGAATGGCCGGGTTCTCGGGCGTCCCGTCTGCGTAACCGTAGTCGATGATTTCGACACCGGCGAAATCGTCGTATTCATCGGGATTCGGCTCCTGTGACCTGTAGTAGAGGCCATCGCGGCGGCCGAACTTCACGTCTGCATTGCGCACGTTCTCGGATGAGGGTACTTGGTGTACCTGAGTGGGGTTCGTCGGGTTGCTGATATCGACGAGGAAGCTCCCGCCTGTGCCGAAGAAGCTTCCCGTGAGAGCGTACTTGCCGTCGTCACGTACGTCCCCTTCTGTGTATCCGCCCGGTGGGTCCTCGAGGAGCGAGTGTCCGAGCTTCCTGATTCGTCCTTTTTTCGACTTTTTGCGTGCCGCTGCCAGTCCTGTACTTCCGATTGCAACCGTGCTGCCTAGCAGTTGGAGCAGTGTTCGCCTCGTTTGGGTCATGGAGTGACCATCTCAGTATTCATTCGGGACTAACTGTAGTTAATTAGCCATTAAAGACCGTAACAATACTCAACAATACCCTGGATTCATTAGGTTACAACCACATATATTTACAGAATCTCCGGTTAGGTTCGCTTCGAGATTATCAAAATCCCCAGAAGGGGATTACTCAAAGAGACCCTGAAACGATTCTATTTAATAGTGAACCTATAGTTATTCGCTAGCGACTTCCGCTCTATCTCGAACTCGATATAGTTGCCACTCCGAGACGGATGCATTGCTGACAGAGACACGGCCTTAGGACCGATAGCCGATTGCGTAGTGGCGCAACACCCCAGCGACCGTTCCGACGACGACTCCAATTCCTAGCAGTATCGCCACGTAAATCCCGACCATCGTGAACGAGTAAACCTGCGTGCCCAGCACCAGATAGACCGCAGAGAAGACAATCCCAGTAACGAGTCCGTATCCGAGTCCAGCAATTACGTAGTTGCGGACCGACGGTGTCTCAAGGTAGTACCACGACACCCCCATTACAGCCACCGTCAGGGCCACACAGAGCAAGTAGAAGTGGAAATACGTGTGTCCGATGAGGAATCGCAGCGTTTCACCGACCCCCCGGGGACCGCCCAAGTGCTCCGCGATGAACGGGAGTACATAGCCGACGACGACAATTACTCCCGTCAAAGTGGCGTTCCGGACTCGACTACGATGACCAATTGAAACCGCCTTCATCGTCGTTGAGTATGGGTAACTGCCCGGAATGTAAAGTCTTCGGCAGTTCCCACTGAGACTGTGACGCGCTCCGCCAAGCGTTCACCTGACTGCCGAGGAGATGGGTCGCTGAGTACGTCTCCGCTATTCGGCCCCAACCGACCAACTGGTCTCCGCCTCAAACGAGAGTTCATCAGTAGTGAGAATCTCAGCGACTTCTTCGAGTGTGACTGACCCTTGGTCGACGGCGCGTTCCATGAACTACTCGTGGCGGCCGGTCGAAACGGCGGTCGTGTCGGCGTGTATCTTGAGGTAGTAGTCGGCGGCGTCGAGCGCTCGCCTACATCTTGGGAAGATTAACTATTAAGCCTCCAGTCGGCCTTCCTGTCTAATAGATATCTTGACTCAGTACCATCCCACTCACACTCTCGTCGTGAGCTATCCGATAGAAGGTACACCACACCATGAGGAAGTACTGTTTGAGGTCATCCAAGCAGCGTCGTCCTTCGCAGACCGATTCGTCCTATCGATTGAGACGGGAATAGTAGCCGACGACTACCCTTCGATTATCCAAGAGTTGGACGACAACTTCTCGCAAACCAGTGGTAGTGGTGCTGTAAGGTACGAAGCTCACGTATCTGAGAGTTCATTAGAAGTGATTAAATCACTTCTGGAGATGACTGGGGGTGCTCGCGTCTTTGGCATACGGAAAATTGAACTCGTCCGCGACTCCGAAACGTGTCTTCGGTACGTTCCCGACCACGAAGATTTCACGATGAATGGCGATTCGTCCGGTGACATCATTGATGCGGTCCAAAACGCCATTGACGTCGAACCGGCAGTGGTCCTCCCAAATCACCTACTGGTGGAATGGGAAGTCACCGGTACGGAATGTAGCATCTCTCCACCATCACTCTGTATTGGAAACGTCTGTTATGGCCTTTCTCGACTTGCGTCGGTTGAACCGCGTCCGGAGCAGTTGGAAATCGAACTACGATGGTACGAGCCAGAACAAGGCCAACTCGGGCAGGCAATCAGTTGGGCTGCTTCAAAGATTGGTTTGTCACGACCAGACACGCTCCGCTTTGAATCGACAGCGGAACTCTCCGACGCTGTAGAGATACTGCAAACAGTGACAGCAGGAACCGGAAAAGACGTACTCTAACTAGAGTCCCTACTCAGATACGTTGCCCATGGTATGGGTGGACGAAGACGACTTCCTCGCGGCGCGGAAAGCCGTGTACAGTCGCGGGTGCGGACCGCGACGAAGATCCGCCTCGATAAGTACCGCAACCACGAACTCGTGGACATCATCTGAGGGCGTGTTGAGGCGGGCCTGTAGCACAGCGCGGCCGACGATGCGACAATAGCGCGCATTGCTCACCTCGCTGCGGGGGACGTGCACTTCGGCATTGCGTTGCTTCGCCCGACTGCCGAGGATGCGGAGATAGAAGACCGTCATTCACTCAGTCCGGGGTTAGTTGAGGACATCGCGGGCGACGCCGAGACGGAGGTATACGAGCGGAACGTCCCGCGGTTGTCTACTCACCAGCGGATTCTACTCGACATTGTTCGGGAGGACGGCGAGGTCGCGGCGGGCGAGTTGCACGACGAGTACGAGCACCGTGTGGGGACTCCGAAGTCGAAGTCGACGCGACAGCGGTATCTCCAGTCGTTGGAGCGGTACGAGTTGGTGGAGCAGGTCGGACGGACGCGAGGGACCTGCTATCGGTATTTCCAACGTTAAGGTCTGCAGGACCAGGACCGATACACTTCTTCATAAGTGAAAAGCAGTAACTGATAGACCCAATACATAAGATATAGGGTATAAATTGTAATATTCTACGGAGTGTATTTTCCATAGGTATTAAATCGGTTGGAGATTGACAATTTGGCAGCTGAGAAGCAATCAAAATAATTATGGAGATAACCAATAGAGGTTTTAGGATATCAATAATAGCTTTTAGAATGTCAACAATAGGTTTTCCTGCCAATTTATGACATGACTGTTTAAGTTGCGCTGGAATCGTTGTTGGACTCCTCAATCTATATCCCCAATCGGCATTGGTTGAGGGAAGTATCTTCGCTGGATGCCCTGGTGGATATTTCACATCAATATAAGCTCCACATCCGCTTATCACCAATATAACTAAATATACAATATATTGAGATAAACTACCTATGTATAATTTCGCTCCAAATAAGACTAGAGCAACGAAACTAATTGAAACGAATGCATCAGCCATTACCATTATCCGCCGCTGCCCCTTGATAACACCTTCATTATATGATATTTTTTGATATAGAATGTCTAATTTTCGTATAAAGTAGACATGAGGTGTTGCCCTCTTTGCTGTATGAATTTCTTCAATTTCTCCTGATGTGTGTTTTATTGCTGTGCCAACACCTAATGTTGCACTCACTAAAAAGAAGATGGAGAGGAAAAATCCACCAGCCACTATTGATAGAATACATGAATGTGGCTGGATAGCTTCCCTTAAGCTCATATTTGGTCCACGAAATTGAAAGAGACCAGCAATAATAGCTGCAGAAGATACCAGTAGCACACGAAACATTTTGGTCGCATTATTTCCTAATTCCTCAATAGTGTCCGATTGGTTGTCTAACCGCTTTTCTGCAGATTCACACTCCTTTTGTAGAGTAAGATATTGTCGTTCATCAGGGCCTTCAGCCATCCCAATTCCCCCAACAATAAAGACTGCGCACAATGGTAAATCATTCTGTCATTGGTCCAAGGGAAAATGGCCTAAAACTACATTTTTCCACTCAGAGATTCTTCCGTCCTTACTACTAACTCGGTGAGGGCGTCGGCATTTGTTCACTTTAATTCATCGCTTATACTGGCTACTTACCAACAACTCAAGCCCTCTACCGTCAAAATCGGGGTTTATTCGTTCACGCTCGCCATACACCCGTTTAGTCGGCCTGTCTCGCGCCGAGTATGCAACCAAACCGCGGCCCGGACGCGAGCAGATTGAGACAGAACCGAATTCGGAGTAGAGCGCAAACCAGCCGACTAACGCGGCCGCGCTACGCCAGCGAGGCCATCCAAACCACGAAGCCAACGGTCGCGGCGACGAAACAGACCAGAAACAGTAGGAGTCGCGTCCAGCGATGGACTGACGAACCAGACATCGGTCTACTCCTTGTCCTTTTCCAGTTCTTCTGCGTCAAGGTCGCCAGCTAAGTAGTCACGGCCTTTCTGCGTGATTTGGTACATTCCTTGTGGTTCACTATGGTATTCGATTAACCCTGCATCAAGGAGCTTCGAGATACGCTGTCGGACGTACCCCGAATTGAAATCGATGTTTTCGGCGATTACAGATGGCGTGGCGACAATTTCTTTGTTTCCTTCATTGAGAAGAAACTCTAAGATGTAGTCATCTGCGTTCGTCATCCACGACACCCGGGGTCGGCGCATTTGACCGCCTTTCTCCGGTCTAATGCTATAGTCACCCCGGTATACAGGCAACAAACAACTAATCTGTTAGCCATAGATAACAGTACAATGAGTTAGAACTAAATGGTTGGCGTTTAGAGAGACTTCTCACGGAGACAAAATCGCGGACTCGTCGCTCGCCGATGGGTCCATTCAGAAAGCGGACCCCGCTGTTGGTGCCAGCGGGTCCGCGTGAGCCTCCGTAACTGGAGTACGGAAGCCATGCAAGCCTTACAGCACACGGGACTTGAATGTCCCGCACGAGGAGCGGATAGTCTATCAATCGCCTGCAGGACGGGAGGTGACCGGGCATGAGCGCGGACACCCCTACGTCAGTCGAGAACCTTCGAGCGTTCGAGCGTGACCTCTTGTTTGCAATCCGGGCGCTCGAACGCGACGATAGCCCGCCGAAGGGCCTCACAATCAAACAACGTCTCGAAGCCGGACCGTACGAGGACGTGAACCATAGTCGGCTCTACCAGAACCTCGATTCTCTCGCCGCAGACAACTACATTCAGAAACGTGAGCGCGACGGCCGCACCAACGAGTACGCAACCACGGAGCGAACACGTGCCCTGCTGGAGGCGTTTGCGTGCCGACGCGCTCGACAAACCGGCGTCGAACTCGAAGCCGACGCCAACGCCGAGACCGAATCTGCTCCGAATCAAATCGGCCCAGACCATGCGGATGCGTCCGAGCAGACGGAATCTGCTCCGGACCAGACGGACGCCAATATGTCCGAACAGGAGGGCGAGTCATGACCCAAGCCACGGAGGGATTCGGCCCGGACCTAGACGAGGCAATCCCCGAAACCTTCGACGTGTGCGGCGACTGTGGGACGCCGACGATTCAACTCTCGTCGCATACGTGTCCGGACCCGGACACCGTCCAAGAGCCGACGCGTGAGGACCTTGACGCGCGAATTGATAACGATACCTACCCAGCACAGGAGACGGTCCTCGTTATCGAGACGACGGGCCAGCGGTCGTACGCCTACCACGAAACCACTGATTCGGGAGAACCACTCTGCCCGGTCAACCACGACGGACTCACGGAACTCGCCCGTCGCGAAGCCCAAGACCAGCGATACGGACCCTGCCAGTTCTGCCAGCGGATTCGCCGCGCGAACGAGGGGGTGACCGGCCAATGAGCACTACGACGCTGGAGGACGGCGAGTGTCCCGCGTGCAAGACGCCGATTCGCGCCATTGCCGCCAACAGTCCCACCGAGTGCACAATCCAGCCGTGTGGCTGTATCATCCCCAAGGGTGTCACTCCCAGTTCCGGAGGTGAGGGTCGATGACGCAGTCTCGCTCGGTCAAGCAGACGGCGGCCAACCTCACCAGCTACAAACGCGACCTCTTGCTCGCAGTCTACCGCGCGAACGAAGCTACCGAGATACCTGTCGGCGCGGACGTCAAGCGGGAACTGGAAGCGCTCGGCCAGACCAACACCGCGGGCGGTCAGTTCTATCCACGGCTCAATGAGCTAGTTGACCAAGACCTCGTTACCAAGAGCGACCATCCGGACGACGCCCGCGGATTCACCTGCGACCTCACCGACGAGGGGAAAACCGTACTCACGCAGTTGTTTGTGCGGAACGCCATCTCGCTCGACATCGACGTTCCCGAATCCGACTTACCTGCAGAGCCGCCGCGGCCCGGTCTCCGACTCCACGGGCGACCTCGCGGATAGCCCAGACATCCCCTTTAGTCGCCCGTTGCGCTCACGCGTACGTTTAGCGGTATCGCTCACCAGCCACACAACCCACACTCCCGAGAACTGATGACCACCGACACCCTCACCGAACAAGCTCTCCCCGAACAGCTCGCCGAACTCGTCGAACAACGCGTCCACGAAGCAACCGCCGACCTCCGAGAACAGATTGCTGACCTTGAACGCGAGGTTGAGGACCTCCGCACTCAACTCTTCCAAGAGCGCGACGCGCGCCGCGAGGCCGAAGCCCGACTTGCAGCGCTAGAGGAGACGGTCGAAGGCGAACACGACGCGCGACTGAGCGCCCTTGAAGCAAAAGCGAATGGGACGCGGTCGATGATTGCGGAACTCCAATCTCGCGAACTCGAAAAAGGCGCACACCTCGCCTACGACAACGTCGAAGCGAACATCATGGACGAGTTGCTCGACGTGGATGGTGACCGCGTCGAACGCATCACCAAAGACGACGACAACCAGTACGCCCGGCTTCCCGGCGAAGAGGACGCCCTCAACCGGGGCGGCACCGTCGCCCACTCCACTGCGGATTTACTCCCAATTCAGCGACTCGCTCGCTACGACGACGAAATGCTCGCGAGCGTTACCAACCGCAAGCCTGACGAACTTGCCGCCAAAGCATGGCGAGAACGCGATAACCCTGGCCGCTACCAACTCTGGACCACCGGGAGTAGCGGGTGGCGTGTCTACCTCAAATCCTCCGACCTTGCTGATTGGATTATGCGCCACGAGGAGGGTGTGTCGAAAAACTACGCCCAAGAATTGGCGCGGCGGACGCTCGACGCCATGCGTGAACTGAGCAACCATCGACTCATCACGACCCAGAAGAAACGCACCGCAGACGGCCTCACCTACAAAGAGAACGTCATAGTGTTGACCGAGGACGCCGAGCTGCCGGGTGAACCATCACTTGGTGGAACTGACGGTCCGGCCACAGACGAGGTGGCCGGATAACGGACTGGCCGGACCCAAACACACCCCGAGAGGGACACCTCTCTCCCACAACCGACCGTAATCGGCGGCGGTCTGAATCCGTCACGACGTGTAGACCACCCCCAACGGTGGGTCCTCGTGGCGGTGACACCCTATGGCTACCTGTCGGTCTCTCAATTCCAGTGGCATCCAGCGGTAGACACGGACGGGATGCACTGGAGGAGGGACGCCAACAGCGTTTGTGGCCAGACAAATCTGCAGAGGTACGTTATCTGCGAACGGGGATGGATGTGTCTTCGGACGAGCGAGTGCTCGTTGTATCCACTCGACCACGTGACTCCGACTGGCTCTGTACCACCGACCTTGATACCAACGGGAGACGGTCTCGTTCGATTCGACAGTGTTGACTCGGTTGGACGCTATCAAGTTGAAGCTTAACGCCGAAGATGCGACTGAAACTGTGACAGCACGAGCGTTGAGTGGGGAGGGACAGACGCTCCTGCATATTTTAGTCGAGAGTGACCTTCCACCGGGCTAGCTAGTCGACGTTCAAATCCGCGAGACAACTCCGACTGAGATGCTATTTTGGTGTGGCGACTACCTGACAGCTGGATTTTGAGAAATGGAGGTCTCATTTGACCGACGGGCTGATATGAGACGGATTTTCCGCTCCCAACTGTTTCTTGTCACAAAACCTGATAGTCGTATTTAGTTGCGTAGGTATATCAGGCTCGGTTGACCGTCACTGCTTAAATCTATCTCTCTCACTTCTATTTAATAATACCAAAAACAATTTTATAACTGAATTTCTATCGAGATTCAATCAATGAATCGTCACACGCAACGCACCCTCGCCATCATTTTCTCTATCCTCCTCGTCACGGCGACACTCACTCCTGCCAGCGCCGCTCTCGCCACACCGAACCAATCGCAGACTGCCAGTTCGCTCACCGACTCATTCACGAATTCGCTCGTTGAGTTCGACGTACTTCCCGCGATACTCGGCGCAGACAACGGCAACGGAAATGGGAACGGCAAGGGAAAAGGTACAAACACCTCGCAGACGCCGACCACAGCCACGACGACACCGCCCGAAACCACCACCGCAAAACCACCGGAAGGCCCGCCAACAACCACCCACAACAAAACGCAAGGTCCTCCGGGCAACAAGACGCAGGGCCACCCGGTAACAAAACCCAAGGTCCGCCAGGAAATAAGACGCGAGGTCCACCGGAAGACCCTGGTCCACCGGACAACAAGACGCAAGGTCCGCCGGAAGACCCCGGTCCGCCGGAAGATCGAGGACCTCCCGAAGACCGTGGCGGCGGTCCTCCCGAAGAACGCGGCCCGCCTGAGTGGGCGCAGAACCCGGAGACACCGCCGAGCGTCGAGCACAACCGCTCAGCACTCGCCAACAAGAGCAGGCCACTCGCCAACGCCTCGGTCAACGTAACTCTCAGCGACGACGCTTCGGCCGCGGACTACCGACTGGCGGCGATTGCCGCGCTCCAGCAGGCCGACTTCGACGGTCCCGGCCGGTCGGCCCAGCGCCACCGCACTGCCGCGCTCAAAGCCCTCAACAAGTCCCTCCAGTACGTCCTCGACGCGAACCGCACTACGTCGGCGGTCCTCTTCGAACACGACAAGAAGGCCAGCACTCCACCGCAGTTCGCACCGAACGTCACGAAACTGCTGGTCCGTTCTGACGAACAACTCACCACGACTGCCATTGCGGACGCCGAGCGCGTCCGCGAGACGCTCCGCGCCCGCAACGTTTCGTTCAACGAATCAGCGGTCGCAGAGAACATCAGTACCGCCAAAGCCGCGGTCGAGCGCGCCGAGCGATTCCGCAATCGCGGCCAGCACCACACTGCGATCACCCAATATCGGGTCGCGTGGATTCACGCCCAGCAGGCGCTGGACATACTAGACCTCGCCACGACTCCGAACGTTACGATCACTACCCGCGAAGACATGCCTTACGAGGCGAACACCACCTACGAACTCCGTGGTCGGGTGTTCGACGTGCGGGGCCACGAACTCACCGCGGTCGTCTCGCTGAACGGCGCGAACCGGACGCTCGTGCTTGACGTGAACGCCACGCCCGAGACGACCCCCGGCGCGGTCGCTACCTTCCAGACGAATCTTACCCTCTCGAAGCAGGTCAACGTCATCGAGGTCCATGCGACCGACCCGAACCGGCGGTGGGCACCCGACTCTTCAGACGTGAACGCGACGACTGGACGAGACGTGCTCCGCCTTGACGGCGACGGCCTCCCCGACACCTACGAGCAGAACGTCGTCGGCACCGACCCGCTGGACCCCGACAGCAACGCGACACGGACCGCCCAGAACGAATCTTCGAACAACATCACCGATGGCGTGGAGGATCTCGATGGCGACGGCGAAACCATCTACGAAGCATATCGATTCAACCTCGACCCGCTTGACAACGATACTGACGCCGACCGTCTGCTTGACGGCTTCGAGTTACAGGTCCAAGGTATCGATCCTGTAAGCAATGATACCGACACCGATTCGGTCTTGGACGCCGCGGAGGACCTCGACAACGACACGCTGTCGAACTACCGTGAACAGAACACGAGTACAAATCCAGTTCGAGCGGACACCGATATTGACGGTCTGAACGACTCGGAAGAACTGGCGAACGGAACGGATCCCCTTGCGCCCGATACTGACTCTGATGGACTGCCCGACCCCGACGAGTACGAGGTCGGAACGGACCCGACTGTGGCCGACACCGACGGGAATGGGGTGCTGGACGGCAACGAGACGTTCTCGACCGAGACGAAAAATGAGACGGTCGGCGCGGCGGTCAATATCTCGGGCAAAGGCAACGTGGCCGACACAGTCACCATCCAGAACGAGACCAACGAAAACCTCAAGTCTGGCCCTGTACGAAATGCTTCAGCTTCTGAAATCCTACATTTCGAGGCCGAAAGCGAGTTCGAGAGCGCGAACCTCTCTATCGACTACAACGAGAAGCAAGTCAGTGATGAACGCGAGCTTGCGGTCTACACCTATAATCGGATGCTCCAGACGTACGTGAAACTCCCGTCGACAGTCGATAGTGCGAACAACACGGTGACAGGAACGACGCCCCACTTCTCCACATTTACCGTCTTGAACGAGAGCCAGTGGGAGAGACAGAAACAGGTCGACCCACGACCCAAGTACGTCATTAACGAGAGCTTCAAAAACTTGGACGATTGGAACTGTACCGGCGACTGTGACGGCGGTAACGGCGTGGTCGTTGGTGCTGGCTCAGATAGTAGCCAATCGTTCGACGCGTCTGGCATCAATGCACCGACACAGGCAGATGGCTCAGACTCGTTTACGGATGAAAATGAATCATCTACGCGTTCACTCTATCAAGCCATTCAAGATTCGAAGACGGGGACCGGACGGATTGGAACTGAAAAGTTCTGTGAGCCTACAGAGCCGAACTGTAGTAACCCGATTCCAACGTCGACAACAACAACGACGACGAAGGATCCGTCGGACCCACCAACTGGAACGTCGATTCCGGGCCGAGGGGGCGGTGAACCGATTCCGCCATCGAAGCTCACTCGATCGGTCGAGCTTCCGACTGATTCATCGGAGATTGTAGTTAATGCCTCGTTCGAGGGATCTGCAAAAGAACGGAATGCGACTGCCCAAGTTCTGCTAATCACGGACTCAGACAAGTACACCGTATTCGACGTTGACGGTAAGGATGGTGAGTGGGTTAGTAAATCTAAATCTATCGAGAAGGACCTAACTCATGCCGCGGGAGAGACTCTGACTGTCCGAATTTTAGCGCTGAACATGTCGAATATCGAAGTAGAGTACTTCGATGTCGAGATTACTCGGGATAGCGACGGCGACGGCCTCTCGAACTCAATCGAGCAACTCGGTATCCTGACTGGCAATCAAGACCGTGTTCATACAGACCCGTACGACACTGATACGGATGGAGATGGCCTAACGGACGGCGAAGAAGTCGGTCAGAAGGTCGACAGCGAAGAGGTCGAACGTGACTACTATTTGCTGAACAGTAACCCGGCCAAAGTTGATTCCGATGGGGATGGACTTGACGACTACGAGGAAACGAACGAAAAATGGACTGTCAGATACACGAAGTCGAGCGAGGATTCGAAGGCATTCCTTGCAGCCCTTTACGACGACAATAGTGACCCGGGGAACCATCTTACGCCGCGGACAGCCCACCCCGATCCGATACTGGCAGACTCCGACGACGACGGGATTCGAGATGGGAATGAACTCGAACTCGGAACTGACCCATCGCGGGCGGACACCGACGACGATGGGATTCCCGACAACGATGAACTTGACTACGATACCGATCCGACGCTTCACGACTATGAAGGGCCGGAAATCAGTATCCTACAGGCGATTTTCGAGACGACCGCCAACCCACCCGAGACGACGTATCGAATCGGGTATAGTGCGAGTGACCCAAGCGGTGTAACGAGAGTCCAATACGTCAAGGAAGGCGAGACGAAGATAGATTCCACGTTCTCGGATGCACCAGATGGTGTGAGTGGAACGAGAGAGTTCACGACTGGTCCTGTCGAATCAATCGACAGTGCACTCGGTGGGACGACCGTTGACGTGAAGGCGACCGACGGCAACGACAATAGCCGGCAAGTCGTCGCACTGGAGCGCACGAACTTCTACGGGGAAGTTGCAGACGAACTCGGCTCGGACGACATCTACGCGAAGAAGGTTGCAGACGACCTCGGCTATCTCTCTGGTTTCTCGACGGGCGCAGGTAGCACCGTCGAAATGGTGAGGGCCGTCGCCGAGAACTCGTTCAGTTTCCTCGATTCTATTACGCAGGTCGTCACCATCCTCCGAAATCTCGGACTTCTTGACGACCTCATCAAGGCTTTCCCGAAGCAAATTGAGGAGAACCAGAAGCGCAACAATCCCTACGATGAGGATACGGAAGCAGAATTGTACACGGAGTACCGCGTGGCCTGGTACGGGGGGTATATTTCTTACACGCTCGTTTCGATGGTGGTCGGCGGTCAGGCGACGAAAGCCGCGAAGAGCACCAAGACGTTCGGGAAAATCGTCGATACACTTGACCGGAACGGTCGGTTGAGGACGGCGAGTAAGTATCTAGATACGGTCGAAGACCGGACGACTGGGAAAGCAAAACGGGTGACATTCAAGTTGGGCGCGAGGGCTGCAAAGGGTAGCGTACACTTGAGCAGAAAGAGTGGACGGCGGGTTCTGTCAGGCGTGAAAACGGCGAGTGTGAAATACGACGTTCGTCAGAAACTTAGTAATGCGGAAGGTGGCACACTCTCGAAATTCAACCGGTACAACGAAAGGGTTCAGGAGAAACTCGGCCAAGTTCTTGTACGTAGCGACAGTCCAAAAAAAGGTCGGTGACGGCGGTCAAAACTACGTCAATCTGCTTGCTGACCTTGACGATATTAATCCTGAAACTGCTAGACGATTGAATAAAATCGAACGTGCCGGTGAGGACGTCACCCCACTTGTTCGAGCCTACAAGAATGGCGATATCGACGGAAACGACCTTCGGCGAGCCTCAAAGCTGTTGGATAATACTAACAAAGAATATATTTCTAGTGGCGATATTACTATCAATGAACTTCTTGATATCGCGGATAAAAATGACTTGGACGATGTCCACGTTGTCGTCAAAGATACTGATGGAGACGTGCGACCGCTACTTCAAGGTCGTTACAACCCGGACGATACTACGAAGGATAGTGGTTGGGTGTATATCAAGGGTAGGCACATTCACGGCGAGCAAATGGATGACCCTAAAAAGGGGGCTACGGACTTCTTCCCGATGGGACAGGAAATAAAAGGTCGAAACTTAGAGCCTGCTAACGAGATGAAGAAGAAGGATATTAAGAGGATGGCATACCAAGCTGTGAAAAACTCAGATACAGATCGGCAAGACCGGATAACCTATGACCTTGGTCCTAAACTCGAATCTAGGACTGGTGTAAGTAAAATTCGAGTTGTCATTCGAAATGGTCATATCCGGCAAGTATATCCGAAAACGGGGGACGCCGTTCATAAGTGGATTCAACAACTCGGTAAATGGGAAGACGAACTAGAGAGCAATTAAAGAGGAATCGAAAGAATGGTCTCCAAGATAGATAACAAGTTCCAAATACAACTGAAGTACGATCCTGAGTTTGAGAAACTCATCGCGGATGGCAAGATGCCAGACGGTCGAATCAAAATCCGGGTTAATGACGAGTACCTCATTGGTGGTGAGGACCATTATGTTGAAAGTATCATGACGGGATTAACGCTGGTTGACTTGCTGAAAGCAGCAGAGAACACTTTAGCAGGTTTCAGCGGCGATGTTGAGCTACTCGATAGTGGGACGTACCTCGTTATTGAACCGCATGAGGAAGGGATGGTTACTCTTACTAAGTGTTTTAGCCCGACTGCTGTCGAAGATCAGAGTGAACGTCATTTTGATCCCTTTGTGGTAACAAAGGATGATGTAATCTCTGAAATCATCCGTATTACTGAGGAATGGCGAGACGACGCACTTGACGTAAATCCCGACATTGAGACCGTAGAATGGTTCGAAAGACTACAGCAATCGATAAGTGATGTGAAATTGGAGTACCAATAGTATATATATAAAAAATGGTGGACTTTAGATTCGAACCGTCCCCTGAATTGAAGCAGTATATGAAGACGAACGACATCGACTACGTTGTTTATAGGTCTGGCACGTAATCGACAAAATATGCAAGACTGGGAAATCCAGTTTTATTCGCCAACTATCCCTAACTGTCGATTCATACATCGATTTCTTTACGCACTCGTCGTGCAAGGAGTCCGGTACAACACCGGAAAGTACCCAGGGAAGTACAGAATCATTCCTATTAATCCAAATGAGGAGATTGCTCAAAAAGCATCTGGCGAACAAGAGTATACCGAGCGACTCGCAGACATTGTGAACCTCTACACTGACTTTGACCCATCAACAACCGAGATGGGAATCGACCTTACATATATGCAAACCACAAATCCGATTCATTTCAATCTTGGTCTCGTACCAACTGACGAGTCAGGATGCCGAATCCAGTTGTCTGTTGTCGGGACTGAGGTCCAAACGGACGACCGATTTCAGTCGTTTGTCGATCTTTGTGCGGGTGTGTTCCAGCGCGTTGATCTCCCTTACGGGTCATTTAGAGGCGAATACGACAATTGGTTGCCGACAACAACTGAAGCGTTCCTTCAAGAACGACTACGGCGAGTCACATTCTTATCGGCTGAACTCGTTGATGAAATTGGTCGTCGTAAAATACTCTCAGCGCCGACCGAACGCACCGTAGAGTTTGCTGACGAAGGAGTGGTGCTCGTTACCACTTCGGGCCCACTCCAAGACGGTGGCCGAACTCAAGAACTAAACGAGTATCTCGGTCTACAAGACTAAATATAACCTCGTCAATTCCCTCTAATACCTCAGTCATATTGCCACTTCGGTAGTAGTCAGTAAGACGAGACCACAATCAAATATTGGAAGATGTTCTTTAAGCTAATAAAATGCCGAACCGACTGGAACTGAGTAAGTCCACACCAATCCCATACGCCACGACTACGAGGAATAGTAGTGCCGTTAACAGTGCAAAAACGTTTTCACCTCAATTAGGTCGTCGATTGGTAGGCCTTCGTCAGAATCGTTACGTCCTCATCTAACTGGAGTTCGAGTTTGAGAGCGTCGTCGTATCGTTCACTACTTGGTGACCGATACTGGATGCCGCAGTTCTCCAAACTGATGGTGGTGTCCGTTTCTGCGAGCTCGTCGATTTGTTGTATCTGCTCATCGGTTGCGTCGTACATGTTAATCCCGATGAGTCCACGGTCGTCCCAGTCAAGCGTGGCGTAGTTTGCCGCCTGCCGCCGGTCGACGACGCCAGTGATGTTTCGCCGGGTTTCGCGTTCCGTTTTGATTTCGTTCAGTTCTTCTTCCGAGAGCGGGCGCTTGTGGACGCAGATATCTTCGTCATTCGGGAGTTCAGCCACGAACAGTGACTCCGCCCCTTGAACAGTGATGATATCTAATTGCGTTACTGCTCGAGTCAACGCCACGTAGAACAGTCGGCGTTCCTCCTCGAGAAGGTAGTCTGCATTTTCCTCTTGGTACTTCTTCGGGGGGTGGTTCACCGGGTCTGTCCATTTGTCTGGACGGAAGCTCGGGAAATGGCCTTCGATCATCTTCGGGATGATAACGTGCTCTGCCTCGGAACCCTTTGCATCGTGAACAGTTCGAATATCAACTTCGTTCGGAAGTTCCCGCTTGAGTTTAGAATAGAAGATGGGGTCACCGCCCATCTGTCGGAGCAGGACTTGCGTCTCATCGGCGGCGTATGGCGAGTGCCGCATGAGGTTCTTGATTTTCCGAATCATCGAATCGTTTAGCTTGTTGTCGAAGAGGTCGCAACCAAGGTGGTGGACGGTAAGCGGATCACCACCGGGATGTCCTTTCGGGTCTTTCTCCGTTCGAATCTCGTTATTCTTGATGACAACGTTGCTGGCCTTGACAACAGTATCTGGGCACCGATGATTGGATTCGAGCGTGCTGTCTGCGTATGCCTCGTAGTTGTCCAATTTGGGGTTCTTATCGCTGAAGACCTCAATCGGAGTGGCGGCAGCTTCCTCGTAGTTGTCGGCCTCTAAGTGTTCCCCGAAGTCGATGAACAGGTTTGGCCGGGCACCACGGAATCCGAAGATGCTCTGCCAGTCGTCGCCCACTCCGAACACGCGAACCTCATGGGGTTGCTGAGCGAGTTGTTTGACCATGCTGAATTGCACAGGATTCAGGTCCTGCATTTCGTCTACGAAGACGTGTGTGTAGAGGTGTTCGCTTTCGACTTTCTCTTCTTCCAAGAGGTCGCGTGTAAGGACGGTTGCAGCGTGGAAGTCCATTTTTTCGACTTTGTCGAAGACTTTCTCGAATTGGCGATAGGCGGCGATGGCTAAGTCTGCGAATTCCGGAACTCCCTCCGGGATTTCCTCGTCGTCGTCGATTTCGTCGAGGAATTCCTCGACTTTCTCTTCTGTTTCCTCAGGCGTCCATTCGCGGACGCGTGCATGTTGGATGAAGTCCTCCACTTTGTCGACAACTTCCCGCTCAAGAACGTTCAGGTCATAGACGTGGTCTTTGAAGTCTTGGCCGGTGAGACGCGAGGAAGTATCGACTCCGAGGTCTTCCAGTTGGCGTTCGAGTTCGTTCGTAACCTTGTTTTTGAACTGGTCTCTCGTCGTTTTATTCCAGGCGATAGTGTCGCTCGGTGCCTCCAACAGTTCCTCACCGTCTAATACCACCCCTTCTTTTCCGTCCGGGTCAAACGTCTGCTCCGGATTCGGTGTGAACAGGCGCTCGATAGTTTCTGCTCGTTCGCTATTGAGATTCCGATAAAAGGGACGTTCACTCCGTGTTTCTTCGGACGTGCAATACTCGATGTAGATGGTGTTCCCTTTGGCGGGTTCGACGAGTTGGAAGTCGAGGACGTATGCGCCAGTGGAGGATGGTGCCCAGTCGAGATGGACTTGGTAATCGTAGTCGAGTTCGAGTGAAGTCAGGTATTGTGCAATTGCTTGGTGAGCGAGGTTCTCTTCCGGTATCGAATCGGTGTCAATGGATTCCCCGCCGACCAATTTCGATTTGCCCGTGACCGAGTTGTATTTTTGTTCAACTGCGTCGATGTCGTCGGGGTTGTAGTTATCGCGCTTCCAAACCTCCATGAACTCCTCATAGGTCCCTTCATGGGAGGGGTTAGCTTTGATGTCGCGCCAGATATTGGCCAGTTCAGTCTGTTTGGCTTCCTCGACAAGCAGTTCGATATCGGGGTAATGGGACTCTGCCACGCTTTTGGCATACGAGTCCATGGTTCGGACATCAACACCGGTAATGTCGAACGTTTCATCCAGTTCTGTCTCCATCTCGTTTGCCCCGTTCCGAGTGAACGTGAACGCAAGCAAATCGTCCTCGCTCACGTCGTCGAATTCTTTGAGAAGAAAGTGGACGCGGCGTCCGAAGGTTGTCGTCTTCCCCGTGCCTGCTGCGGCGTTCACCCGATTGAAGTTGTCGTTCCGGAATATTGCCTGGAACTGATTATCGGTATGCTCGTGCGCGGGATTGTCGAAGTAACTATTCAGGTCGTCTGCGTGGTTTTGTTTCATCCGTTCGACCCATTCCTGGTTGAATGCGTCACGGGTTTCGATGAAATCGATAACCGTTTCGAGGCGTTCGGCGACGGTCTCTACGGCTTCCCTGTCGGTTTCGTTGAGCCCCTCTTTGTGGTTGAGGAATGGTTGGAGACGGTCGTGAGTTTGTGTTGCCTGCTCGTATTGTTGCAGGGCTTCTTGAACGGTTAGGAAGTCAGTATACTCCTCATTGTAGTTCTCTTGCCACTCAATGAGTTGTTCGCTGATAGTGATGGCACCCGGCGAATCGTCTGCATCGAGGAGAACATCGTCCGGGTCAAGATTCTCGACCGGTTTGGTCTTGGATTGATTCTCGGTTCCGCTTGAGGAAAACAGTCCGCGAAGGTACTCCATGATACTCGACATATCCGCGTACGATGGTACAATTTTAGATAAATGTTCCCTTACAACTCATCCGCGTTCGGTCAAGTTGGGAAATCGAGAAACTGTGTTCTGTTGACGAGGTCATGGGAACAATCCCTCGCGTGAACGTCGGTAGAACGCACTATACACGTTCCTAAACGTTCTTCTTCGCGGGTTCACATAGACATAGAATTTATCAGCTTCAATGAACTGAGTAATTAGCATGTCCGAAATTAATCGGATACCGGAAAAATCACGGCGGTGATTCCCGATGGCGAATCGAGCTTCGTGAAATGGATTAGCGATAAACAGGACTGGCTTGAGAACATCAAGAATGACTGACGACATTCAGGGCCTCATCGAACTGAGCATCAAGTATGACGAAGACTTCGAATAACAGGTTACCGGAAATGGTCGTTCGTACAATCCTCTAGCGAATTTGAAAATAAGAGCTGGGGACACAGCTATCTCCGGTCCTGAAAAGGGATACACGGGCGTCTATCTCTTAAACTTCCTTGGGGAAGCACTTGATGCAGTCAAAAAGATAAGACAGGATGAGAAGAAAATCATCATGACTGGTGATGGTCCTACCTATATTGTATTCGAATCGAAAAATGAGAACGAAGTGGTCTTCGCCAAGTGTTTCACCAAATCGGGTGCAGAAGAGTCGGAGGAACGACTCTCCATCGAGCCTGAAGTCGTTGTCAGCAAGCAGGCTCTAATTGAAGAGATACTCCGCTTCTCTACTGAGGCGATAAACAAGATTATTAGCTTGGACCCCAATGTAACGAACCACAATCAAATACGGGAATTCCGAGAGCATCTGCAAGAAATAAAGAGCGCTCAGTAAAGTGGGAATCCCAATCGAAACATCCCCAAAAGCGAATTACCGGCGTAAAAGAACGAGCAGACGTAGACAAATAGTTAGTAAAAGCACAATTGTAGAGCCACTAAATTATAGTACGATATTGAGAAAGTGGGGGTCGTTATCGGTCACAACGGACAAGTGATACCAGCGTATCCCCCAGGTCAAAATGTCCCGAAATGGGATAACGCATGGGAAGATGACTGACAAAGAGAATATGTTCGAGCTGGTCATTGATTACGACGAACAGTTCCACGAACAGGTCCAAAGTGGGGACCCAAACCCATTAGCGGACCTCACAATTAGAGCCGGTGAGTATGACCTGACTGGTGCATCCGGTGATAGGTTTTATCTTGATGATTATGTATATTTCAACCTACGAAAACAATTGGATGCGATTGAGTCTATCCTCGCCGGAAATAGGAACGAGTTGACATTTTATAATATTCCTAATGACCTTATTCTTGACCCTGAAAATGCGACTATCTTCGTGTCGCTAGTGAAGTCATCCGGTGAACCCAAAAACGATGCCGTACCCGAAGATGGTGTCCCAATCACGATGAGAGCCTTTATTGAGGGTGTCGTTAATGCAGCTGAGGAATTCCACGAGAAAGTTATTGAGGTGAATCCAGACCTAGAGGATAGTGAACAGATGCGGACATTACGTGACCTCATACAGAACGCCAAAGAAAAATTATCCGATATTAATTGAATATATAATGTGTTCATAAATGAAAATTGGAATAGATGTGTGGTGGAAGTCTCAATTAGCGTTATAAGATTATCTTGACGGTCCACGGTCGTAGTCGGTGCTTCGTAGAAAATCAAAATATGAGGGTTGCTCAATCACCGCACTTCACCGAAGTGGTGAGCATCACCAGACTGTCGTTCTGCAACCTCGAAGGCTTCCACAGTCGACTTCACTACCGCCGGAATGTATAACCACCCAACGGCTTTCAACAGAGCCTTCCGCCCCGTCCCACTCCGCCGGTTGAATCTGACGAGTTTCCTCGGCAAGGTCACGAATATACGCTTGAAGTGCGTCCATCTCGTCACGAGCGTCGTCGAGCGTTTTCGCTTTCATCTTCGCCTTAATCTGGTCTTCATCCCATGTTCCGGTTCCCCGCTTGAGTTTCACCGTGAGCGAAAAACCGACGTCGCGCCGCTCGATGGACTCCGTCGGTGACAATTCGTCATTGGTCGATTTCGACTCGGTCGCTGCACGAGAAAACGAGTTGTATTCGAGGGACGACTTCGAGTCCCCCGCACCTCTCAGGGAGTGTAAAACTCACGCGGTCACTCCATCACGGGGTTCACTGACTGCGTAACTGTTCTGCACCCAAGAGAAGATAAGACGACGTTTGACATTCACCCTCAGAACGCTTTAATTCGGTCGGCTAAGTTCTCAAGAACGCTTGGGAGTACATCCCACTAGTTGCTTGCGTCCTCTGCATCGTCACCAGGCGTCGTTGCATCTAGCGGTGGATGAAAGTGCGAGCGGGTGTTGTGGCTGTTCGAATGGCGGTCCCATCGACATTCCCCGTGGTCACCATCGGTGAACTGCACGGAGTAGTGGACGGTGAACTCGTCTGTTTCGTACCACCGAATCTGGAGATACGCCCGGTCGATAGCCGCCGGAAGTACCCCATATCGTACTCTGCCACGACGGAACTCGGCGCATAATCTGGCTGGGACACGACCTCAGAGAACCGCTGGTTTCATTCGAGGTGTTGGCTAGCCCTTTGGGTGGCCCCTGGTGGCGGTGACATCCTATGGCTACCTGTCGGTCTCTCAGTTCCAGCGGTAGACACGGACGGGGTGAGCTACGCGGAGGAGGACATCAATTATCTCCGTCGATTACTCTTGTCTCGTCCGATTTCATAATATATGGGTCCTACGCATAGGTATAGAAAAACCCCGAGAGCTATCATAGTAAGCATCCCGTTTCGGGTAAGATAATGGCCCCCATCTGACGCTCCTAATACAACTCCGTATAGAACCATAATAAAATAGATATCGACGTATAAAGATACGGAATCCTGAGACGTAGATGATGACTCTTCGCTATCCCGTCACACCCAGTAGACGGAAGGCTTGAAGGTCAGATGACCAACCGTCCACCCTCGAGATCGAATCCATCGAAGCCATCGACACTCCGCTCGGCAGCCCGCTCTTCGAGTTCCTCAAGGTCGACACCTCTTGAACGACCGCTTTTCGATTTCTCGAGGCCGGTTGAATCCAACAGGACATCCATCATCCCTCCGAGGGCGATGGACCATCCCCGTTTCTCTGCATGGTCAAGGACCGGATGGGCGTCTGGTGCAACCTTCGAACTGCGTGGAGACTCCGACGGGTTCTCCTTGATATAGCCGCCGCCATGCTTCGGACAGGTTCCCAGATAGTCTACGTGGCGTTCACTCGGCACCTCACCGGCGAGCACCTTCTCCTTGACCGTCTCGAAGTCATCCTGCAACCGCTGTGACCACGTCTCATCCGGTTCCCAGATATCGACCCAGACGACAGGGTAGTCGGCGCGGTCTTCGCCGACCACGTGAACGTACCAGATGATGAGCATCTTCGAGAGCTTCTTCCGGAGTGCGGGGACGTCCGTCCAATGGTCGGCCTCAGCGATGGCGTTATAGTCGACCATGCTGAGGACGAGTCGCTCCTTCGGACGAACCAAATCATCGTCGCCGGTGAGCTTGAGCGGCGTCACCTTGAGCTCGATTCCTGCATCTGGGAAGTCCGGCTTCGGAGAACTGTTGATGGGAATCCCGAAGTAGCCCTCCTCGATGACATTAGCAGCACCGTGTTTCGACCGAGCGCGCTCGTCATCTGCCATCCCGAGGATGTCTTCGCTAATCTCCCCGAACGTCTCTCCTAAGAGTACCTTCGCGGCTTCGCTAATCTCTTCTTCTGTTGCATCTTGGCCGATAGGTTCGAAGTCCATCTTCTTTGACCCATCGTACCGGTCTCATCACCGGGTTTTGAACCCCTAGGTGATAGACCTGAACAATTGTATCACTTGCATTAAATCCTGGACGTAAACTGTAGGTACTGATGAGTAAGAGGGCTTATCCAGAATTCATCTGGGCGAAGGCGTGGGAGGTCTCCATCTCGGGGTCCTGGTTGAGCGTCCTCCCCATCTGCTCAATCAGCCCCACCACCAACGCGTTCCCCATGCAGGTATATCGCCAGTTCTCGGGCATTCCTGTGTCCGTCCATCCATCGGGGAAGTCCATGAGACGTTCGACCTCGATAGGGGTTAGGATACGGAGGTCGCCAGTCGCCGGGTCCTCAACGACGTGTTTCTCTCGTCCTGGCGAGGTCGTTCCTTCGCTGGTCAAGAGAGTCCGGGATGGGCGATCGAGCGGATCGGGGAACGGAATCGCCCCCTCGCTAAACGTGTACTCGTATCCCTCGTCGGTCACCCGTTCCTCCTCCTTCGAACCCTTCATGTACTCCCATCGTTCAATCTCATCCTCTGAGAGGTAGTACTTCTCAGGGACACCGCCAGTCTCGAGAACGTCACCGAGCGTCGTCTCCCACTCACTCTCAGGGTCGACATCCCGTGTCCAAACATCACCATCGACCATCGCACCGGACTTCTTGAAGTGGAACTCGAAGCTCTCGCTCGTCTCCTTCGGGTCACCGAGCAGGGAGGCGTCAGGGTTCCGCGCGACCGGGAACTGTTGTTGCTGGCGGTTGTCTACCGGAAACTCCCGGGGGAAGAACCCCCGACGGGTGAAGTAGTTCGGCTGGTCACCGTGTGATTCCAGCCAACCTCCCCACTCGGTGTCTCGACGCGCACCGAAGATGAAGACGCGTCGTCTTTTCGTCGGGTACCCGTAGTCGGCGGCGTTGATGACCCGCCATTCGACGTTGTAGCCGATATCGTGGAGGCAGTGAAGAAGAACACCGAAGTCGCGACCACGCTGTTCGGTCGGTGACCGAAGGAGTCGATTCACATTCTCCAGGAGGAGATACCGTGGGCGTTTCTGCCGCGCGATACGTTCTATATCCCACCAGAGCGCACCCTTCTCCCCTTCGATACCCTCCGCCCCGGTTTGGGCCACCGAGTAGTCCTGGCAGGGGAACCCACCGACCAGCAACTCATGGTCCGGGACCTCGGTCTCGTCAATCTCCTTGATGTCCACGTTGGTGTGGTTATCATCACCAAATTGACTGGCATAACAGTTGGAGGCGTGCTGGGCCTGGATGCTAGGCTCCCACTGGTTACTCCAGATGACCTCGTGCCCAGCCTCCTCAAGTCCAAGTCGGAAACCCCCAACGCCAGCGAACAGTTCGACGACCTCAAGTCCCATTCTGGATGGGCCAATGTGAGACCGGGAATTGAATCTATCGCATTCTTCCACCAGGGTATCTGAAGCATGAACTGTTCCCCAATATGCCAATACAAGGCCATCTCCTCGAATTTCCGACGAGCGGCGTTGGTCCATGCTGTTAGTATACCTTCTACGGGGTCTTCGTGCTCACTCAGATGCGAAAACCAAAGCATCTCGTCCGAGATAATTTGGTCAACCCGGCGCTTTGACCTATCGCGACGAAACTTCACCTTCTCTTTCAGTTCAGCCTGCTGCTGGCTGTACTCCGCATGTTCCTCGGCGTGGCACTTCGGCGGCAAGGAGTACTCTGCTGCAAACCCCTTTGTTCGGTCAAGCGCATTCTGCCTATATTACGCTCCGAAGTAGTGACTTCCGTCCCCCTGTTGTACCCTAAGATCCCGAGATATCGTCTTGTAATCGGGGAAACCATGAGGGAATATTCGGGAGATGGTCCTCCATGAATGGATGTATCAGCCATCCTCCAGACGAGGGGATCGAAAGCTCTTTATCAAGGGAGTGAGGAAGCCGTACCATGTCCAAGTCCCTGACCGCGGTCGACCTCTTCTGTGGCGGCGGCGGATTGAGCGAAGGATTTCGGCAAGCTGGTGTCGAGATAACACATGCGGTCGACATCGATGAAGGAGCCTGTGAGACCCACCGACTGAACCACCCTGAGACCGAGGTAATCGAAGCGGACGTCTGTGATATCGAACCCGAGGACCTCCCATCAGACATCGACCTCCTCATCGGTTCTCCGCCCTGCAGTGAGTTCTCGTGGGCCAAGCAAGGCGGTGGTGGTGACATCGATGAAGGGATGCGGCTGGTCAAACGGTTCCTCTACTTCGTTGCGGAACTTGACCCTGATTACTGGGTCATGGAGAACGTTCCCCGACTGGATAACTATCTGCCGGAACACGTCGAATACGCTGATATCCCGTGGCTCGACCGTGAGGGCTCGCTCGACCTCGAGAAGCACATCCTCGACGGTGATGACTACGGAACCCCGCAGCGACGTAGCCGTCTGTTCTCCGGCCAGTTCCCGTGTCCCGAGCCATCCGACGAACCAGTCTTCAGCTTCGGTGAAATTCGCGAGCACTTCCCGCGTCCCACGGACAGTCCAGCCCCCGAGAGTACCATCACTGACCCGAACTACGACATCGAACTCCAGGAGAACGAACTGACCGACCATTTCTACAACAGCCACGTCACGAACCGCGAGGCGGAAGAGATTCGACGCCGGAAGGAAGACCACTCCTTCTACGGCAAGATGAGCTTCCCGGACGACCCGGATGTCCCCTCGCGGACTGTGTTAGCAACAAATCGTCGTGTTGCACGCGAGACGCTGGTGATGGAAGAAGAGACCGCACCGGATGGGTTGAGCAGATTCCGTAAGCCGACGATTCGAGAGATTGCGACCATCCAGGGGTTCCCGATTACGTACCAGTTCACGGGTACTTCGCAAGCCCAGAAATGGCGACGAGTCGGTGATGCCGTCCCACCCACCATGGCCTTCCATCTCGCCCAGGCCATCCAACGGGATGCAGGAGTCGATGTGGCCGAGCAACCGGAGGTCAGCCAGGAATGCCCACCTATCGAGACGAACCTGAACGACCGTGACACATCCTGGAAGGGACGTCGCAGTCTGAGTATCGCCCGAAACTTCCGCCATCACGTCCCGCTCGACAACAAGCAAGCGTTCCGTGTCGACGTTGAAACGGACAAAGACGCCACCCCAGAACGGCCGACTGCAGCCGATATAGATGACGCTGTTGCGCATCCTGTCGAATACGGCGTCATCTTGTATCGCGGATATTCGAGTGACGTTGTCTCGAAACCGATTTCTCTCCCAGAGGCGACGGAGTTCGTCGAGTCGATGGTCAGCCAGCACCCCGACCTCGCCGCCCAAGTTGCCTCGTGCCTCGACGGATTCGTCACAGAACTCGGGCCAAATATTCCAGATTGCACCACCCTACAGGCGATTCGATCGCGACGCCATGAACGCGATGAGCCGTTAGAATTTGACCTGCTATCGACTATCTCCGCCTACGATGGATCTGGCGTTGTCGATTCCGCATTCCCGAAGGACGAGTACGAATCTGTGACGGTGTCGCTGCCGGAGGTGTTCGATGGGACCGACCTTCCGGTTCGTGTTCTCATGAAGACAGTCGGAGCGGCCTACCTTTCGGTGAAGCTCAACCATTGTGCGAAGTGGCTTCGCACGCATCCTGAGGACGCGTACCTCTCGGATGAGGACGCGATTACTGCGGCAGCGTTCGAGTCCGCGCCCTGCCGATTCGACGATTCGAGAGTCGCTGAAAGTAACGATTACGACTGCGTTGACGAATGGGTGGACGACCAACTACAATCGATGGTGATGCAGGCTGGCGGGAAGATTCCAGCAGAAAGCGATTAACAAAGCAAGTGTACGTACATCTGTTCTGAGACCGGAACAGTCTGGTTATGGGTGGCGGACGTTACCTTCCTTACTTCTCTGAGAAGTCGTTCAGTTCGGCCTGCGTTGGGGCGGTGTCGTCCGGTAGGAAGGCTTCGATTGGTGCAGAATCTTCAGCGCGTTCCCGAGCACGCTCCCAGAGAGCTTCTCTTTCGACCTTCTCTGAGCGTCCGTAGTCGACGGTGTCGATACCAGCGGAATCGGCAAGCATCTTAATCAAGAATCGGCATGGGATTCGCCAACTCCGTCGTTCCGGTTTCTCTAGATGTGGATGGCCGCTTGAGACCACAAAGGAACCGGGTTCCCGGTTTGCAAAGTCATAGTTATGCTTCGGGCACGTTTGGAGGATATCATTCCCCGCTTCTTCTTGGCTGAGGTCTTCTCCGTCGAGTATTTGTTGTCGGATAGCTTCATACTCTGCTTGGATTTGTTCGTCCAGTTCTTCCGATGGGGACCAGATTTGCCACCACACGAATGGGAAGTCATCTCGTTTGCCATCGTCGTGGACGAACCAGACGATGAGGAGGTTCAGGAATTTTCGCTGGAGTTTCTCGATATCTCGCCAGTGTTCTGTTTGTGCGACTTCCTCGTAGTCTATCATTCCGACGCTGAGCGGTTCCTTGGGATAGAAATAATCGTTGTAGGATATGTTGAGTGGTTTGCATTTGAGTTCGAGTTCAGCTTTTCGAAAGTCTGGTTCGGGGTCGTTGTCTAACTCCATCCCGTAGTAGGCTTCGAGCAGTTCTCCGAATTGGCCTTTTACTTTGACAGGGTCGACATCGGTGACGTCTGTTTGAGCGATTTCACCGGTGGTATGGCCGAGTAACGCGTTTGAGGCGCGTTCTATTTCGGCACGTGATGCGTCCCGGCCGATAGGGGTTGCGTCCATAACATGGCGTGGACCACGGCCGATAGTTATAGATACCTAATTACCTCAAGTTGGCAGTTCCCTCTTTGATGGAGAATGAATAGAGACTGAAAGCCTCTTCTCTAGTCACCAAACTCTATCTCGAGACCCTTCGACCATAGACAAAGACAAGGAAAACAACCAATTTCGATGGGCGTATATTGTTTGTTGGTTGGCGTATCGGACGGGAAACCGTACAGTGTCTTCCTAAATAGGGTTCACAGTGGAAAAACCTGCACCCACCAATTTGTCCGATGTACTGAAATTTATCTCGTCGGACTGGCTAGCTTTTCGAAATGTTAAACCAGTACATTGCAATTGAGAAAACTGATGAGCAGTGAAGGAGACTTCCGTCTAGACGAGTATCGGAACCAGCTACAGACGAAACACTGGAGTTCTGGAAAGACTGGCCCTGTGCGGAAGAAACGCGAGGCCAACATCAATTGGATTGGCCAATTATCTCGCGAAAACCTAGAACACAACCAGCGAGAGAAACAAATCGAAATGGTGGAGACAAAAGAAGGAGAGCGACTCCTCATCCAATATCCCGGGAAGGAAGCTATTCGGGATGAAGATGACCACCGCCCGTGGGATTTCCGTCCACGTACATTATTCCCGAATGGCTCCTATGGGCCGGACCTCTCTTTCAGGGATGTTTGGGATACACTCTTCGAGAAATTCGAAGCACTCGGAGAAGAGGGTATCGAACCCGCCCGCGCCCTTGCAGCTCTCTTCTACCGGATGGCCTTCATGGTCGATCATAGACGAGACTATGACGTCGAAACGCAGACTCGTCGAATCAACGGTGCAGACGAACCTCTGAGCGAGTTCTGGGGGGAGCAGCATCCGACTATGCTTCGATACGAGCCACCAGTGGATGTGGTTCAAGCTCTGTCGGAGGTCGTCCCGGAATTAGGCGGAATGAGCTTGGAAGCATTCCTGCATTATAACGATTTGATGGCGTGGAATGAGGACTGTAAATACTACTATGGGAAAACTGATGGTGGAGAAACAGACTGGGACTGGCCGCGCACTGGACGAATCAACACCCTTCTGACGCATATCTCCATCCTTGGAATCATCACTGGCGACCTCAATCTGTCGGGGGTGCTCAACAAGTTCCAAAGAGGGAGAGGTGTCGGACCAATCACTCGGAGCGAAGCTGAAGCAATCACTGACGGTATACTTGGCGCAGAATAAGAAGTTCGACCTCGAACACATATAGAGGGTTGCTGTGATTGTTCACCGTTGGATGTGATGAAGGCTAATCACTCAGCAATCGGGAGAAGAATCCACCGGAGCTGTCTTCGTCAGACGCGTCTTGTGCTTCGGCTGACGGTGCGGTGTCCATCCCGGTTTCATCGACACCGCTGAGTAGTTCGTCGACGGAGTACCCAATCCACTCGGCGAATTCCTCGGGAGCACCGATATAGACGCTGCTCGAGGATTTTTCAGACATGAATCGCTTGGGTAGACGTTTCTCATAGTCGTATACTTCGTAGTCTTCGCGGTCGAAATTGGCGGTGATTGCGTTGGGTTCAGACTCGAATGTGACGCGACCGCCCTGTATGTCGCGCTGCCATTTCATCCGTCCCGTGTCGTATGTTTTCTCGGCGGGTTCCTCAGCGGGGAAGTACTCTGGTTGTTCTCGATTGGCTTTGTCGTAGAACTCGCGGAAGATACGGCGCACGTCCTCGATTGTCCCCGTTCCGTCAGTCCACGGTTCCTCGGTGAGCATCCGTCGGGCAACATAACTGAAGATTGGATTCTGTCGCTCCAACACATCCGAAAGGTCTTGTTGGGCTTCACGGAACCCTGGGTCCTCGGGGTTCGAGGGGAATGAGACGTCCATGCTCAGAATCTTCATGCGATTCCGGAATTCCGATTTTGGCAGTGCGTCGTTCGTGGTGAAAATCAAGCAGGGCTGGTCGACGCTGGTCGGCGTCCAGTCACCCCAATAATTCCGGATTGGGCTCCATCGCTGGATTTTCTCCTTCTCCGCGTCGATGATTGCGTATGGGAAGCTTGTGTCCCATTCGCGGACGCCACGTACCTCCTTGACACCGACATCGTCTGCGTCAACCCCAGAAATAACCGTGTTGTCAGAGACGAGTCGGAGAATGTACTCGGTGAGTTTGTCCTTCCCGGCGTCACTCTTTCCTTCGATGTAGAGATGCTGGAGGACGTTATCGAGTGTCCGTGACGGCGACGACAATGACTCAGCGTACTGGTTGGCGAATGGAGCCCAAAATCCGTAGAGGAATGCTTCATACATCTGTGCCATCACCGCGGTCTCCGATTGGGTGTGGCCGTGGTCATCGACCGTCTGGATGTAGTCTTCGATGGTTTCCAGACAATGATTCAAGACTTCGGGTGTCGGTTCCTCAGTGGCGACCAGAATCATCTCATCGTCTTCGCCAATAACAATCTGTTCGGCTTCAGGAAGGACAGACATCGTTGGGATGGATGTCGATTCCTTGACTTGGGTGGTGTACGCGCTTAGTGGCGCGGTGATGCTGTGGTCTTCAACGGTCGCGCCGCGGTTTCGAAGACTCCTCCCGAATTCGTCAGCGGAATCTTTGTCCACCTTGCTTGTCCCCATTCGAATCTTCTCGTCAGGTGCTCGAACGCGCGGCCGGTCAAGCGTGTCCGTCAAATCCGTCTCGTGGTCTGATTCGACGAGTCCAACATCCGGCGACTCATCATCGTCTTCACTCTGGTCTGAGTCCTCGTTGGCTGTCGACTCACCAGGTTCAATGACGGTCCGGTTGGCATTCTCGGGATCTTCGACGAACGCGACCGTTTCATCGGCTTCGTCTGGATTATCAACGACGGCGGTGACTTTGTCTGCGACATCTTTTAAATCCTCGACGGCATCCTGGTTCAAGGCGGCTGTGTCGCTCACGTCAAGGTCTCCCGCACCGACCCAGTACTCGATTCGGTTCTCTCGCTCTTCCGGTGAGTCGGCCGCCTCAAGTGCTTCGACCAAGCCTTCTAGGAGTGTCTGGTCGCTGTATTCCTCGCGGTATTCATCGATGAATCTCTTGAACTCTGTGTCTAGTTCTGTCCCGGTTTCGGTTGTGAAGACTGAAATCTGGTTTGTGTGGTAGTCCCAGGAGTTCCGTGAGAGATTCGCAGATCCCTGCACGAGCTTCACTGTATCGTCTGGCATTACGACACGGTAGATTTTCGAGTGGACTATCTTTCGATTCTTCAGTCGCACTGTCAGTCGGTCGTCTTGCCGGAGTTGCACTAGCGACCGAGCGGTTGAGACGGCATCGACTTGGTCGGCGTAGTCGTCAGCATTCCCGATGAGTACGTCTAATGACCCGATATCGTAGTCGGTGAGCATCTTCACCATCAAATCGGGGGTTTCTGCGTACGTTACTGCGTCTACATGGCGGGCCCCTTCGAAGAGGTCGAGGAAATCGTCTCGGTCTTTCACCATCGCCAAACGGTATTTGGCTGCGCCCGATCCGTAGAATTCCGGCATGTCCGCGAATCTGTCGAATGAGATGTTCGCGGTCAGTTCATCCATACCACACCATATGAATAAATCCCAATAAATCCATCTGAAAGACAAGAGTGGTTCCTACGGGGTAGCCGTTGGCGAACAGGAGTTCGAGATATTCCAGTACTGACTCCGGGTTGGTGTCGAGTGGTGTGGCGGTTCCGGTTAGTGGGGTGAGTGTGACGTGGTTCTCACCGCCGACCGAGAGACGACCGTTCTCACGGCCAAGCACACCCATAGACTTCAATCCTACCGATTCACTTCGACGCACCATTCTATTCCTACTTGAGGTGCGTTTCGCTCCCAGCCACAGACGCTGTTGGCGATGGCTTCTCCACGACCCCCATTCCCGTACAGTTTGTAAGGACAAGACACGAAACGGCGAACACCTCCTGACGGTACAACTCATGGAGGGTGGTATCCGCGGCGAGTAACCATGCTAACTCATCGATGGGTTAGCATAGCCACCACGACATGGTGTCAGCGACACCCCGACACTCCACCCAAAATACGCTCACAGGATGTCGAGGATCTCAAAGTCTTCGAGGTTGATGCATTCCAGGAGAACAGCGAATTCATCGAGTTCTCGAAGCGTGTATCTCAATTTTTGTCTCGGCGGAAGGGAGAAGACTTTCGGGCGTATATTGTTGACGCCATGTCGGAGGACAACACCAGTGATTCAGCTGCTCCGCACGCTACTTGGGTTTCAAGAGAATCCGTCACTGGATTCCGTTCTGGGTGACTGTGTAGGTTTCTTCGGCAAGTTGTTCGAGTTGTCGTCGGTACATGACGATGTTAATCGGTTCTTCGTTCTTCTGGCGTGGTGATGTGTAGTAGAAGTAGAAATCGGGGGCGTTCACGTCGGTTTTCCCGTAGTTGTTTCTGTTTCGGAGTTCAGTGGCTTTGTCGTTCGCTGTTGTTCTATCGAATCCTGCCGCGGCGAGGTAGTCTTGTAATGTGTCTCGGTCAACGAGCAGGCACTCTATCTCGTTGATGTGTTCAGCTTCGAATGCTCGGCGGTCGACCGTTCCACCAGACGTAATCCTTCCTGGGATAGATACGATGTTCGACTCGAAGGCATCGATACTTTCAGATGAGGCGTCGATTTCCACGCGTGGTCCAGGCAAATCATCATTATCTACATCGTCGTCGGCTCTGAGGCTGGCTTCATCCCGCCACATCACGCTGGTTGTATCACGAGGGAGAGCATCAGCGTCAATCTTGAGCTGTTTGTGGTCGCCTCGCTCGATGAGTATCTTCTCACCGTATCTTGTCTGCTTTCGCCTGAATGCGTAGACGTCCACCATCCAGATGAAGAGATAGTAATCGGTGTTCTTGTCTGGTTTGAATAACCATCCTTTGCGTTTTGTACCGTTCTGGATGGAGTCGATTTCGAGCGCGAATGTCGGGAGTGGGTTATTAAGATAGTCGGTCTGTGCCTTCTCGTCGATATGAATTTTAGACCCGATGCCGGGAATGGATGCGATGATGTCTGAGCCTTGCCGCTGTATATCTGTCTCCGTCTGCCGTTCTGTCCGCCAATCCAGATTCTCGTACAGATACTCATCGAGGAAGCGACCGACCTTCCGCTCATTCTTATGGTCGTAGTCTCGATTACTCATCGGCTCGCCTCCTGTCCCTGAGCCTGGGAAATCGGTGGAGAGAGCGTAGGTTCGTCGATTGATATCGGGAATTCACAGACTGAATACGCATACGTGTAGAATGCCGGAACCAGCCTTCTATACTCTTTTATTTGAGGGTCATACCGACGGTTCGAGTAGGTGCAAACTCGTTCCGCGTGCTTTCGATTATATCGGTGTTGATTGCTGATGACATGATTGGGGAGTGCTATTCAAGTATGATAACCGATTGAATCGGTCTACAGTATTTTTCTAGTTTCACGTGTTCTGTTTGTTGTTCCATCTGCTCATTCCTTTTTTAATCGATGTTAGTGTGGTCTATTCACTGATTGGGAGATGAACGGTCGAAAGTGGTAGTATTCTGAAAATGGTTCTCTGGAATTGGAACGATGCAACACTCAAAGCCAAACGACACGGGTGAAACCTCGAGTTCGTTATCTGAACCGATAGAACAATCCAGTCACCCGACACGGCGACAGTATCTCTACGGAATCGGATTACTTGGAACGACAACCCCGTCAATCATCCCGCTAACCAAACGGAAGCAGGACAACGAGGATATCGAGACTCTCAATTTCCTACTGGAGGTTGAGTTGCTGCATCGGGCGATGTACCGTCTTTTCTTAGAAAATGCCGATGAGGGAAAAATCGAGACCTCAGAGTATGCCCAACGTTTCAGTCAGGTTCAACAGGATAGTCTCTACGAATCAATCGAAGAGTTGTTCAATCACGAAGATGCACATGTTTGGCGGCTCCGAAACATCATCAAGGACCTTGGCGGTGAGCCTGTCGAGGAATGCGAGTACACGTTCGACTTTGTGACGAAGAACGGTGTTGACGACAAACAATTCTATGATACAGCTGCAGAAGTAGAGACGGTTGGAACAGCGGGTTACGCAGGTGCCCTTGCTGATTTAGGGGCTCATGAATCGGATGCACGGTCGATACATAGTGTTGAATCCCGTCATTCTACATACACCCGATTCCTTAACGCGGAAGACCGCTTCCCCAATGTGTTCGATATAAGTCTCAGTAAAGAGGAAGTCAGAAATCGATATGAAGAATATCAAGATTGTTAGGAGAGGCAGATGAGACAAAAATGCAAAGATATAGTTTTCACTTGGGAATTCTGGCTCATCCCATCTATCTTGATTGTTGTCCTGATTGGTTTTGTCGGTCTTGGGTTTCTACTTCCGTCCGCAATGATAGACAGCCTAACTTTAGATTCGAACAACCAGGGATATACATCGACCACATCCATACGAATCGATGGAGAAGAGTTGATACTTCATCTTGACTGCACGCCAGAAAACTCGTATATCGCTACAGACACTCGTGTCTACGACTGCCACTATAATTCCTCCAACGTAACCAATCTTGAACGGAAACTCAACATCTCCCGTGAGTTAATCAGAATCCAATGGCTGCGGATATCCGACGGTACTGTCATCAATCAACGGCGACAAGCTCACCGAGTAAATATCGAGAAAGCGTTGGGAAGAGATCAATATCTGAACGGAACATTCCCGATTTACGCGCCATCGGAGGCTGGTCGATACGAGATGACCGCTGGTCTCACACCGGCTCTTGACGGAGGAGCCACGCCAGAGCAATGGCGGGACGAAACCAATAAAAGACCTATCCATGTCTATGACTCCAGGCGAGTCGTAGCGGTGCTGTTTCGACAGCTTATCGTTCTTTTCGAGGGTGTAGCTATCGTAGGTGTGCTTTTCGTTGGTGCAAACCTGGCTGTCACGTTATACAATCGAATCGAGCGGAAGATTGCTGCGGACGATTCAGATAACGATACTATCGAAGACGGGGTGCAAGAGCGAATCTTGGAATCGCTTGAAGAGACCGGGAATTTAGTTACGGCAACAGCGGTCATGGGGTATCTCCAACATCACGGTTGCACACCAGTCTCATATCACGACGTCCTACGTGGTCTCGTAGAGTTAGAAAATGAAGGATTCATCCAGACAACTGGACCAAACAGCACGAGTTACGAACTCACGGAAGAGGGACAGCGATATCTTACTGAGAACCCCGACGAAGAAACGGATTAAAGATACAGAGAACGAGACTCTCTATTCTATAGGTTCCAGCACTGATTGTGGGACGCCCCTGAGAGTGCTCGATTTAATCAAGGCCGTTTGGCGATTGGTCATCGGATTCAGCGAACGGTCGTTCAGGAGTGTCGCCGAAGCCACTAATCTGTATCCCTGAGGGGGATGGATTAGCGATTTCATCCGAGTGACCGACAAAATACCCTAACTCGAAGTCCACCGATTCGAGGATATCAGGATCAGCCGCAATATAGTCGGCTGGTAATCTCCCTGCCCACTCGAGGTCGTCACCGAATTTAGCGTGAGCCCCGTATTCAAGAAGTTGCTCAAGCCCCTCCTTCAGATAGCTGTTCCCGGTGCTCCACTTGACTTCAGCGATGAACAATCCTTCAAGCCGGTATGTTTCTGCGTCTGCATCAAGTTTCAGCAAGACGATGTCGGGTGTCTTCCGACCGAAGCTAGATTCAAAGACTGACTGACTTAGTCGATGTTTCTGTTCGTGGACTGCGTACTGTCGGCGTGCGAAACCATCGGGAGAGGGAGTCCCAAATGTAGAGGCTTGAATCTCTTCTAGGTCCCAGCTGATATCCAAGTAGTCGACGTAGCCGCGGTCGTCGTTCCAGTGATGCTGGCCGTCCCAGTCGTGGAACAAGAGATACTCCGACCCATCAGATTCCCAGGCGGCAACGATTTGGCCTCTTTCGTCGGTAATCTGCTTGAACTGCACGTCATCGAACTGGTCCAACAACTCGAAAATCCAGTACAATTCGAATAAGTCGGAGGTTCCACCGTCTTCAGGCGGGGCGAACAGATTCAATCGGAGCAGGTTCTTAATCTCCTGGTTGTTGAGGTCTCCGTGACGGATTCGACGGTAGTTCCGGAGTAAGATTGCCGCCTCACTATATAAGGGGTCTCGTGACTGCTCTACTGCAGCGAGGTCGCGAGAATCGACTGCGGTGTCTCCTGTTGAGAGTTGGGATAGATAAACGTTGTTCAGTTTCGTTTGGAGGATTCGACGAGGGCGTGACTCCGCTACTTCCCATGGCTTGAACCAGCCCAGTTTTGAATCATCGTTGGGGGCCATCTCCGTATCGAATCGGTCGAGAATCTCCGTGATGGTCGAGAGGAGTTCGATAAGAACGCGGTTCTTTGCTGTGTCGACTGTTCGCTGGCGTGTCCGGCAAGCAAACCGTTGCCCGACAGTATCGCCGGTTGACCAGCGATGCTCGATGGTCTTGTTCCAATCTATCGCGCCGCGAACCTCACCATCGAAGATTTCTATCTGCTTTCTCGTCGCCGGATCGACCGTGCGAAGTCTCGCCGGGAGTAACGAGACAAAATCGAGCACGCCGATTGGCTCGTCGTACCTATTTGTTATCCCACCAGTATCAGTCGCGGTGAGATTGAGATTGCTTCGATCTTCCGCGGGCGAGTCAATCTGCTCGCCAGTTAGAAGGAAATAGTATTCGAGGAGTTCCTGAAGGTTCTCAATCTCTATATTCGGGTCTGCTTCCTGAATCACCGGGTCAACAGAGACGTCCCCGATATATGTCGCGAGGAAATCCGCACTCGCTTCGACGAGTTCCTCGTGTTCCGGTTTACTCATCCTTCGACCGAGACGTTCTGATACTCCTCGACGAACTGTGCAACTAACTCCCGGTCAAAACCATCGATATCGCTCGCCATTGTATTGAGCATCCCGTTGATTCGTCCTTCAGGAAGTCCTTCCAATTGAGGGACGATGTACATCCGGACTGGATAAGCATAGTCTATTTCTCCAGAATCCGTTTGGTTCTGAATGTGGCCCATGATGTCCTTGATGAGTGCAGGACCAATCTCCTTGTGTGGCTGCACTGCTTTCCACAGGTTCGTGATGTTCTGGATTGCATCGTCGTCGAAGTCGCACCCCCAGGTCTCCGCATAGTTCGAGACCAGTTCAGAAGAGATAGTGTCTGTGTCCGGGACGGGGACGGAAATGAATGCGAATCGCCGCATGAACGCGTAACTCATCTTGTAGAGGGAGGCTTTATCCTGGGTGTTCATCGTCGCAATCAGACGCCAGGAGTCCGGGATGTAGTAGTGTCGCGAAGTGAGTGGACGGTCGTCTGCTGAACTTGGGTCGCCCACGAGTACTATCGACCCATCGTCGTTCTCGAAGGGGAGTGTGACGGTGTTTTCGGTGAGTGCGGAGAGTAACGAGCCGAACGCTTTGTCGATATCTGCCCGGTTCAGTTCGTCGATAATCAGCCATTCGTTCTTCGCGGCTGGTTCTGCTGGGTCGAGGAATCGCTGCAGGAACACTCCCGGCTTGAAATCGAGCGCGTCATCCTGCTCCCGGCTCGGCTGGTATCCGCCGATGGTGTGGAACGTAGACCAATCATCGGTCGCTGTTGCCAACTCGTACTCATCCCCAACGTAGTGGTCAGCGATTGCTTGCGCTATCTCAGTCTTCCCGGAACCAGGCGGCCCAGTCAAGATGATGTGCTTCCCACTTCGTAGAGCATCATCAATCTGAGCGGTGAGCGACCGATTGCCGACAAGCCCATCGGGGAAATATAAACTATCAAGCGATGCAACTTCGTTGGTTTCTTTTAGGGGGTTTGCTGGCTGAACCCATTTCTGTGCTTTGGTGCTTTGCGAGCCCTTGCGTAGAATCTCTATTCTTTCCTCGAAATCAGCTTCAATCTGTTCAAGTGCGGGGTCAACCCTGCCTTTCTGGTAGCCTTCACCCTCGGCCGGGGTGTCCCAGATTTCACGGCCGCACTTACTCTGAACAGTATTCATTTCTATACCGTTTTCATTTGCAACTCTTTTCTGGGCTGTTAACCTACGTTCTCGCGTCGTATCTTCGTTCGTTTCGGTCAGGAACTTAGTAACGACAGCCCTGATTTGTTGCTCTCGACTGCTACTGCTCTTCCATTCCTCAGGAAAGTGCTGGTTGATGATGCTATCTATATCTCCCAAGACGAGATTATATTCCAGTGATTGCAGAATATCTCCAATATCATAGGATTCTTGTTCAAGACCATTCAGAAACGCTTTAAATCTCTCGTTCCCGTATTTAGTAACTGAGCCATTTGGGAAATTTTCAGAGGGAAGAGCCTCGACTATTTCTCCATTTGATGCAATTGGTACCCAATTTACTGGAATTCGATGGGTAGAGATATCAAGTTGTGATTCTGTTTTCTCGGTTGTGATTACCCTTTGGTTCAAGGATTCGTAACCGGCGAGGGCAATTCCAATTCCGTACGTAAGGTATGAACCCTGATTTTTGGTTTGTGCGACTAGAATATCTCCTTCTTCTATCGATTCGGAAAACACCCTCCAGGAACTATTGCTGGTATCAGAATCACCTTCATAGGAGACGATACTGTGTCTTCTCCATATTCTCCAAAGATTATTTTCTCCCCAGTCGATTTTATATACATCTCGATTCGAAAGAAGCCCGTTTATTTCTTCTTCAAATGTTTTAGTTGGTGAAGAAGGCATACTGGGGTTCTCTTTTGAGTGCACATTAAACCTATTATATAATATGACGGTTCCTTTGGCGATAATATTCGTACTTTTGGGTACGAGTTAAGTCCAATGTTGAGCGGGTCCTCACTGGCCTGCAGGTCGGTCTCATTATGAAGGGACTGCTGTTATGGCCGAGAATCCCTGGACAGATTTCGTATTACGGTATACTTGGACCAATCGTCGGGTATGATAGGTGGAATTTCGAGCGAGTCTACTGTCAAGGTTAACAAAGGAGACGGTGTGGCTGCCAACAGAACAAGCGAGTCGTTTCAACCCTTGCAGGGATGCGTCTGGAGAGAGATGCTTCCCAAGAATCAGCGAAACGGTGCTGTCTAGGGGATTCGATTATTCGATGTCGCGTAGCTGTCTCCGCCCGAGGTCGTACAATCCCTTCAACTCCTCTTCATTGATATCGTTGGGGGTGTCTGAATCGAAGCTTGTGGTATCGAGTCCCACATCGATAAGAACCACCTTCATCGGATTACTTGCAGATTCTGTTTCTCCACCATCGGGAATTGGGTCTCCGGATTGGTTCACGAGGCTATTTGAGCTGCGCCCGGAGGTGAATGTCTTTGGCCGCTGGTGGTCGAACATGTACGTAATCAGTTCATGGAGTGTATCGCCTTGTTCGAAGGCTTGGCCATACTGGCGTCGAATCAAGCTGAGTACTTGATTGGTGTATTTGTTCACGTCCCACGGTTCTTGACGAGGGAGTGTGTATTTGGTTGGGTCTGATTCCTTGTCGTAGAGGTACCACTTCGATCGGTCGACCGTCTGGAAGAATGGGGGGAGAAAATTGCTCGCGAAGATGTAGGTGGTCAGGCTCTTGTTCTTATCCGTGATGGTGAATCGCTTATCGGCATCCTTCCAGTCGAATCTGAAGTTTCGGAGTGTATCAAGAAGATGGAACTGATGCATCTGGGTCTTCCAGACACGGTCTTTCCGATTGTCGTAGCTGCCCTTGGTGAACTTCGCTTGTGCAATCGACGCACGGCGTTCGACAACTTGGCCAGATTCGAAATAGTTCACGATGTAGAGGATATCACCTAGCTCCGGGTTTGTATCGCGGATGTATGATGGTCGAGGGTAGCGAATATACGGGGATTGGTGCAACTCCTTGACTTGGATTCGCGCAGATTGAGTCCCCGTAGAACAGTGGATGTAGTCTAACTGCTGGACGGCGATATCGATGAAGTCAGTTTCATGGGTGAACGTTTGATACACACCTTCTGGAATGTCAGGGAGCCGTGATTCCAGTTCCTGAAGTAACTGCGTCGAAACGGCTGGCATTACAATTCACTGCTAATTTAGTTATATAAATGTATTGCGGTAGGAATGAACAAATCGTTGGCGAAACATGACGGAGCAACTGCAGGATTCCCTCGTTTGAAGATTCTCTTCCACAGATTCTGAGCCGAGAGACTCTCCATCACACCCCGGTAATGTGTTGGGGTGATTGTGAGACTCCGGGCTATCCGGAATCGAGATTCTTGACCTTGAGTAGATGGGAGGGTTCACTTCGGCCGGTAAGAATCTGTGCAGGTGTTCTGCTGGGGATTCAGGTTACTCGTTTTCTTCGTCTTGTTTCGGTGTTTGGGTAGATTCCCGCGAGACGTGGTGCTGAATTTGAGTGAAGAGACGATGGATACGGCGTCGAATGTTCTCCGGCCCAAGCAGATACGCTATGAGACTTAATGCGGCAATGATAACACTTGCTACGGCAGGAGGCGTCTTCAGAGCGTTTAGGACCTCCTGAAGCAGTAGTGCAAGCTCACAGCTGATACCACATGGCGGAGTTGGTGGGGTTGTAACAATTAGCGATGCTTCTCTTTCCCGCTTTGGGAAGGATGGGTGTTCTCCGTTGATTACGAGTATTTCAGCGTGGAGTGTGTACTCTGCTGGTGCTGAGGAATTGGTGACAAAAACGGGGAATTGCGCTGCTTCCCCCGGTTCGAGAACATCTATTGGAGGACGTGTTCCACGCCCATCTTTGACCGGCTTATCAAGTTGTTTGACGTGAAGTGCATTTGTGCGTGAGCTGTCGTTGATGGTGCGGTGAATCAGCTCCATTGCTGGACCTTGGTCGTCCGGGGTCACAGAATGCCAGATTTGCAGATAGGGATCGAAGGGCGCCTTGTTCTCCGGTGGATTCACCACGCAGACGAGGAACATCGTCCTGTTTCCGGTGGCGATTGCGGTCTCCTCCGGCACGATTTTCAAGACGATTCGGTCCTGCGTATTCAGTCTTTGTATGGCCTGTTGTTCATCGAAGCCAGTTGATTCACACTCGTTTAGCGAGTCTTGTGTTGTCGCCGTCGCAATGCCTGTGAAGCCAGTTAGTAAGACAAGTGCAAGCAGATACACGCCAATCCTGGGTACTGGTCGAGCCATGAGTTAGTTATTCTACTCGTTGTGTTTGACTATCCACCACCATACGAGATGATGGATTATTAAGGTTATTGAGGCTGCTAGACAATTGTTTCTCCACCATAGCCCGTCCACACCAGACAACAACGGTCACTATGGGTTTACCTCGACTTCTGGCCGGGTCCGGCCCACCTGCCTCGTTGCAACACCCAAAAACCAAGTACCGATATCTTGCGCGAGTGGATGACGAGTACTCTCCGTTCTTGACCAAACCACCCGGCTCACAGAAACAAGGGGACCGACTACGAACTACCACTAACTAATGGAAGCGCGAAAAATTAACTCAGCATTGGTTAGCAGGAGAGGGCTACAGGTCGTATCCCCAATCACGGAGGATGTCTTCGGCGTCGTCGGGATTCTGCATTCCGGCGAGATAAATTGCCTCGCGGGCGTCGAGTTTGTAGATACTTTCATCGAATCGGTCATCGAGATTGCGACGAGCATCCTGCTCGTCCGCTTCAGTCTCATTTTGAACGAACAATTGGTGGACGTTCTCCCGTTCGTCTTTTACCTTGTCACGACGAAGTTTGAATAGTAAGTCTGACCGGTTAAACTGACCCGTGTTACTGACATCGTCAGTCGGTTCAGCTGGTTCAGTTGACTGCTCAGACACTCCGAAGTAGCCATCTATAGCTTCGTCGCAGAGCTTCCAGTTTGACCGGAACACCATTCTCATACTTCTGCTTAAGCTTGGAGATAAGCTTCTTGAGCTTTAACCTATAGGAGGTTCGTCTGGAACAGTCGTTACAGACAACTGTAACAGACAACTATCTGCTTCAACCTCACCAGAATACACCTGGAACCACGTGTCTCGTACGGTCGTCCCTCCTCGGGCGTGAGGGTCGTCAGTTCCAGCGCGTGCTGGAACCACGTGTCTCGTACGGTCGTCCCCATGTTGTTCGTGCTTCAACCTCACAACGGTGCATCTGGAACTAGGTACGAGATTCATGGATTGTCCTATCGCCTTTGCTTCAACCCCACAAGGGTGCATCTGGAACGCGGCGGTTGACGCGGAATATCTCGCTGGGGTGCTTCAACCCCACAAGGGTGCATCTGGAACTCGGCCGGGCAATCCGAGCGTTTCTGGTTCGCCTTGCTTCAACCCCACAAGGGTGCATCTGGAACTTTCGACTATTCGCTGTTTCTCACGCCGTTGCGGCCGCTTCAACCCCACAAGGGTGCATCTGGAACACGGTCTTCGAGCCTTCGTAGGCCGCGGTGCCGCTGCTTCAACCCCACAAGGGTGCATCTGGAA
>NZ_VSLZ01000012.1 GCF_010747475.1 Halorussus sp. MSC15.2
CGGTCGCGCGCGCGCGCCGCCGCGGCGGCGGCCGCGGCCGCTGTAGGTGGCCGACGTCGAGGGGGGTAGTGTTGGTTGGCGAGCGAGAAGACGCGAGAGCGGATGGAGAGAAGTGTTGGTCGTCGAGGACGCCAGCGCGAGACGCCGCAGTGGGAACGCACCACTTGACAGGAGGCCTCGCGCCAGCAATGACTACCCTACGAGGTCGCCTTACTGGAGTTCACGCCTGCAGGAGACAGGCCGGACCCTCCACTAGAACGCGACGGTGGACCCCTCCACCGGAGCGTGACGGCGGAACCTTCGACGAGAACCCTGCCGGAACACTCGCAAGGAACTCTCGGAACAGCGCGCCGCTGATGGACTCCTCGGAACGCTCACTCTATTGTCGAAACCTTGCGCTCGCTCGGCCCTTCAGAGACGCACCTCCTTCGGCGATGCAGGCCAGCGCGCCCCCTCTCGGGATATCCACCACCACGAGATAGAGATACCCACGTCGGAGCTGTCGCTGCCCTCCTCTTCAGCGGAGACCCCACCTCGGCATCGCCACCCTCTCACGCCTCCTCGACGCCGCTGGTCCCGCCGGCGGAGAACTCGGTCCTCGACGAGAACTGCTTCCTCGCGGTGAGACGCTACGGTGGCCTGTCGGCCCTGCACCACGCTGAGGCTTCCTCAGTGAGGTCCTTGGAGACCTGTCGAGATGGTATTCCCGGTAGACTACCAGAACTCGCGCTCAGTTGGACTGCCACAGACACTCACCGCGGCTCGCCTTCCCGCTTCTCTACCTGTTGGGGTATCCACTTTACCACGCTACTGGCGGATATCCCGCTATTAATAGACGGAGCGGGGATTTAGGGGGTGTTAACACATGTTCTCGGCTATCCCTTCGGGGAAGAAATAGGGGTGTTACTACATGTTGTTTGCTTGGGGATAGATGAGCTATGGGTGGTGTACCACCTATAGTTCTACTCGGGGGTAGTGGTGAGACACGGTGGTAACACCTGTTGTCTGCTCGATGTTGGTGCCCACAACAAGGAAGGAACATGCGTTTTGAAATCGGTGTTTGTTGACAGAATACGTAGTAACAACACCTTTAGCTAACTGGCCTTAATAAAATGCAATCTGTATACAAATACTCTTTCAGAGATAGAATGTCCACGGAGAATCCCGAGGAAACTGATTCGGAGATTGCAAAACCTAACATCAGTGGAAAAGACGTAACCTTTCTTCGGACGATTCGGACTCTCAACGCCACTCACGACGTCGGAAATGAAGAAATCGGAGCGCCCGCAACCACGGGTCGAATTAGAGAACTCTCTGGATTGGTTCGGTCAGAAGTCCAGCATCGACTCAAACGGAGCGAAAAGATGACGGACCTGATTACGGTGCATTCAGCACCGGTCTACAACAACGGACAGCGCGGGCCTAAGAGTGCAGAGCTTACCGAGGCAGGCGAGCAGGTTCTGGAACAGGTTACTCGTGGCGACCTCTCCATTGAGGGACTCGCTACGCCGGAAGACATCGAGCGACTCGAAAAGGAACTCGTTGACATCAAGCAGACGCTGAGCGAGTTCGAGGAAAGTCCGACCGGGGCGTTCGACGAGAAGAAAACGGAGCGGGTGAACAAGCTTTTTGAGATGATGGTCACGTTCATGAATGCTTTCGAAGCGATGGACGTTGACCTTGACGAGCATCGGCCAGAGACTGAGTGATGTAATTCTCGATTCGGTTGGTATTCCTTCTCTGGGAGTTCTCCTGTCTATGGGTTACTCGATTTGAGTAACGAATGGAGAGCGTCGGTGTCGGAGCCAGCATTTCCAAGAGTCTAACCAATGAATCCGCCCCCTATCACTAGCTTCATTGGTTATCAGAAAGGACATGAATACTGACCCACCTACGAAGACGCTCTATCGAGGGAAACTGCCAACCACCTCCCGCAAAACGAGACTACCAATTAAAACTGGTCAATAGCTACTCCGACGTTATCCGAGACACCAGCATTCGTCTCGTCAGTCGTTACTTCCCCGTCCCTCTCGTCTTCGTCTGTATCCGGAGTGGCATCACGCGGTTCTCCATCTGGCGAGAACTCGGTAAAGCAACTACTGCAGACCCAGCCAGTCTGAGTCTCGCTGTCTTTCTCATACTGGGCGGCCAGCGACGGTGACTCACAACACTCAACCCCGGGCCGCTCAGTCGTCTCGCTGGTCGCATCACTCTCGTCTACATCCTCTTGACCGCCTTCGGCTTCGACGGCGTCGGGGGTTGCCGGGGACGCATCCTCCGAGGGGGCGTTCATCGCGGCTCGAAGGTGTTCCCGGACTGAGCCCCGCGGCATATACCCACAGGAGACGCAGTGGAGATTCTCGGTCTTCGGGTCGTCTTCCCAGTTCCCCTCACCCACTTCCCCGCAGTCCGGACACTCAATTCCCGCGAGGTCGTCTTGTTCCACCTTCTTCTGTAGGTCATGTCGGTCGTCACGTTCGTCCGAGTCCGAACTTCCCCAATCAGCGTCTCCGTCCCCGGAAACATTGCCTTCGGAATCATCGGGGAACAGCGGCCGGAGGTCGCCCCGCTCGTACAGCAGGGGTTCGTCGTACTGGTCGTTGTCGTCGTTCGGGAAGATTACGAACTCAAAGTCTTCGGGTTCGGGGAGGCGGTCAAACTCGATTTCGGGGATGAACGGCCGGTAGATGAACGCCCACTCCACCTTCATCTCGTCGCGAGTCCCATAGGTGTACTTCTCGCTCCCGGCGCGCACGATGTACTCGCCGTCGTCCTCCTCGTAGTAGGCCGCCACGTCCGCCTTCTCCGGGTCATCGACGTCCTCGACCGACGGAAGTTCGGCCTGTACGTTCCCTTCGTGGTCTTCGAGGACGACCGCGCCGTTGCGCTCCTGGCAGGTCGCGGCCCGCGTCCGACCTTCCTGCTCGGCGTCAGTCTTCGGCCTGACTGCCGTCTCACCCTCGACCGCGAGATAGGCGGCGGTGTTGAAGAACGTCCGATTACCGCGTGCATCGACATCCGAGACGAAGGTCAACTGGCTGTAGTCGAGCGTGCCGTCGGGGTTCTCTCCATAGATAATCTGTTCGCCGCGGCGTGCCCAGTACGCGATATCGCCCCTATCGCTCCCGTCTTTCAAGGCGAACACGCACAGGCGGCCCGCTTCGACAGCCTTCCGGAGGTTGTGGAGCGTCTGCTTCGGCTTGTCCATCGTGGTGGTTTCGGCCTCGATAGAGACGTGCTGGCCCTGCGTCAACTCCCACAGGTAGGGTTCCTCTTCGCGTAGCCGTCGTTCGCGCTCGCGCTGGTCCTGATAGGTATCGCCCTCGCGGGGATTCGGGTCCAGCGCTGGCGGCAAGTCGGCGACCCCGTCGGGCTGTTCGTCACCCTCCTGTGTTGGGAGTGTACAGTGCATCCCGAGTTTCGTGAACGCTTCGTACGCCTTCGTGAGTACCCAGCGGTGGTCGTTCCCACCGCCACTCCCACCACTCCCGGTGTCCTGCGTAAGTCCTGCCTCCTCAAGCCCGTCCGGGGTCACGCGGAGATATAGGCCGTCCTCGCGGCGCTCGCGTTCCAGAAACTCCTCGGGCACCTGTTCGATGATGTTCGCAACCTGACTCTGGTAGCCGAGGTCGCCTGCCCGACGCTCCCACTCGTCCTTCACGTCGTCTACAGGGACGAACTCGCGTTTCGCGTCCTGTTTGATTTGGACCGCGTACACCGACTCGAACAGCGTATCCCGCTCATCGGTCGAACCGCCACCGTCCGACTCGGGTGCTATATTTCCGGTCGTTGTCTCATTACCCGCGACTCCTTGCCGTTCGAGAACACCGGTCCCGAACTGGTACATCAGCTCGTTTTTCACCTCTTGGTTTGTCTTCCGGCGGTGGCCGTACCGCCGTAGTGATTCCTCAACGAGATTCATCGCCTGCTCTCGGGGTCGAACCGGCGGGTACGGAGGGAACGTGTAGACTTGGAATGCTGGGGAGAGTTCGTTGTTCTCCAGTGTGAGTTGCATCCACACCTTGTAGTTTGGCGTGCCGAGCAGGGTTTGGGAATCAACGTTAAGGTTTTCTGCGATTGCCTGCGCTTCCTCGATGTGACCGGGGTTGAATGAGATAAGCGAGTCCGAGTTTACGAACATCGCCTTGGTTACGTCCTCGGGGAGCATCGACGGGTACTGGGTACAGAACGTAATCGAAAGCCGGTAGGACCGCGCCTCCGACAGCATCTTCTCGATAGTTCCGTCCTCGTTGGCAACGTTGTCGAACTCGTCCACGAACAGATAGAAGGGGTCACGCTCTCGCTCGGCCATGTCGGCCCGCGAGCGAACCGTGGCCCAGATTCGTCGCAGGACCGCCATCCCAATCATGCCCTTCAGTTCCTCGGACTCCGACCCCATCCGCACGATGATGATTTTGTCCTCCTCGATGGCCTCCGGGATGTTGATGTCGGAGTCGCGGAACGCGATAAGTCGGCGGGCAATCGGGTTCTCGACCCACTCCTGTAGCCGGCCCAGCAGGGGTTCCAGTTTCTCGTCGTCCATGTCCGCAATCTCTTGGAGGTAGACGTCGACGAAGTCGATGCCTTCCTCGGCCATGAGGTCCGCGAAGTGCTGGCGGCTCTCTTGGTCCGCGAGGATATAGTACATGTCGATGATGTTGAAATCGTGTTCTGACCGATTCATCGCCCGGATGAGCGACTGCGAGACACGCTTCATCCGGGCGTAATCGCCGGACCCGAACATCGACACGAGGTCGTTCACTAAGTTCTCGGCCGCCGTCTCGTAGGCTGGGTCGTCGGGGTCCAGACCGAGTTCGAGGAAATTGAATCCTGAGACGTACTCCCGTGAGGACCCCGGTTCGATCCAGATTACGTCGTCGGTCCGATGCTCGGGGATAATCTCCATGAGTTCCTCGCTGTCGTCGCCCTTCGGGTCGATGAAACAAGCTCCGTAGCCCGCGTTAACCAACTGCTGGAACTCGTTTTTCAACAGCGTCGATTTCCCGTAGCCTGTGACGCCGAAGATACCCTGATGCCGGAACAGAATATCCTTCTCGATACCTGCGTCCCGGCCGTTCCGCGTACCCTGTCCAATCCAGAGCGGCTGTTCGGGGTTCTCGCGCGACGCTTCAATCATCTCGCGGACCCGCGGCCCCGCATAGGTTTCAATCTCTCCGTCCACTTTCTCTTCAACTCCGCTCTCGTCCGAGAGGGCTTCTAGGTCGATATCGAGTTGTGGTGGGTCGTCGAATAAACCGGAAACCGCGGGGTCGTACCCTCCAATCGTTACCACGTCGTCCGCATCTTCGTCGTCCTCGTCTTCGTCGATGGCGTCGTATGGGACGCCGTTCGCGATGACGTCCTTGCCCTTAAACTCGTCCACCCCCAGTTCCTCGAACGCATACGGCCACTCGTCGCTCTCCTCGCTATCCAGCACCTGTTCGATATCGGCAACCCCGTTCTGAATTTCCAAGAGTTGGCTCGTGTCGTGGATTGTGCTGGTGCGAATCCGGGCAGCGAACTCCCGCAACCGAGCAACCTGCTCGGCTTGGTCGTCCTCTGGCGACCGACTCGTGTTCAACGGATGCCGGTCATCAGTCCGAGGAATGTACTGTTCAACCTCGTCCAGCGCCGTTTCGAGGTCAGCTATCTGCCCGGCAGTGAGGTTGCGGCGGTCGGCGTCGTTCGCAACCTCGTCGAATACGTCCGCCAGTTGGCCATCACTAAGCGGTACCTCCGGAGACTCCTCGGGCTGGTTTGGCGCGCTTTCCTCGGAAGTGTCGTCGTCCTGCAGTATCGTGGAGAAATCTATCATGAGTACTTACTCCGTGGTGGTCTGGTCGTCGAACTGCGGTGCGTCTGCGGGGACGCCCGGACTCGACTCGGTATAGGTCCAATCGACGTTCGGCGTCTCGATATCATCATTCGGGATGTGAGCGATACCCGCCAACTCCGGCGGAGTGAGAATCGTTTTCTCTGACGTAGCGAACTTCTCGCGAAGGCCGAGTGCTAATGTCCGGCTGGCGGCTTTCTCGACCGTCGCACGTAGTTCGTCCTTGGGCAGGGGTTGGCTGACGAGTCCCTGTTCGGTCACTGCGTTGTAGTACGTCTCGAATACTTCCGCGACACCGCGGGCGTGGCGCTCGGCAACCTCTCGGTATGGCGATATCGCGAGAACACGAATTCGAGTGTAGAAGCCGGGTTGTCCCCGCTGTTTCGCAATTTGCTCGCCTGCGTTCTTCATCTTTCGCGAGGCGTCTTGCACTTCGACTTCGCCCGAGAGTTGGCGGCCGAGACTATCCTTCAGTCGGCCGTTCTTCAGTTCCATACCGCGGTCCTCGACGTCTATTCCGAACGGGAGTTTCTGGCTCCACGTCCGCTTCGCTGGCTTGAACACCACCTGCACCAGCATCCGGCAGTCGTCGCTCGCGACCTGCTGGCCGTCGCTCGTCCGCTCCTCTTGAACGACCATCTCGCTCGTCAGTGGACCATAGGGGTCTTCCTCGAACGTCTCGACACCCTCTACGGGCGTCTTAATCGGATAATAGAACATCTTCCGAAGGTCCATCGTCGCCCCCGAGATGAAGTCACCTTCTTCGACCTCGGGGAACCGCGTGTGGTACTCTTCGATTTTACTGCCGGGGTGCTTGTCCAGTACCTGCTTCTCGAAGCGCTCGCGCAAGACCTCGTCGGCGGGCTTGAACAGGAACTTGACCTTCGATTCGTCGTACCACACCTCGAACGACTGGACCGGCGACTGGTTCTGATAGTCGAACTGGCCCGTCCGAACCGTGTAGAGGGTGTTCACGAGGTCGCGGGCCGCGTCGATTCCGTCGTTCTCGGGGCGGGGCGCAATCTTGGTCAGCGGGATGTCGGGTTGCCGGGCCTGAATCGTATTTGCGAGGTCGGCGTCCACGACGGTCGTCTCGAAGGACTCACCAGTAACGCGGTCCCAGACGGCGTCTTTCAGACGGTTCGTGATATCGCTGGAATTCATGTCGAGGCTCCGGTCCCGGAATCGAACCGAGAAACTGCCAACCCGGAGCAGGAGGGACGGCCGAGACCGCTCGCTTGCTACGCGGGTGGTTCCTCTGTGCGGGTGCCGAAGGTCCGCTGCACGTCGCTCGGGTCGACGTCGATATCGAAATCGAGAACGCGGTCCATCTCGCGAAGTTTCTCGATTACCGCGTTCGCAATCACCTCGTCCGGATGTTGGTCAGCGTCTTCGGCACGCTCCAACACCTCGTAAGCTTCCTCGACCGAGAGCAGGTCAAGGAGCGCTTCCTGCTCGTCGGTTAGATGGCCGTCTGCACCGGGGAACTCGCCCGGAAACGGCTCACCGTCGTCCACGATGTGGGTGGCCTCGTGGTCGCCGTCTCGGAGCTTCCTTTGAAGTTCCTCGGCGAACGCTGACTGTTGGGCTTCCTGTGCGCCGGGGAGGTCGTCGAGCGAGTCCTCGTCGGCATCGAAGTCAGCCACTGCGAGTTCGCCTTCGAGCGGTTCGATTCTGGCCGGAACCCATCGGTCATTGAACTGGTAGAGCGCGTTCGAGTACCCGCCGTCGCCCGTGTTGGCGTTCTTCACGAACTGCACCATCTGGTCGTTCAACCCGAGTTGGTCGGCCCACTCGTCAATCTCCGAGATTTTGTGAAGGACCGTGAACGCCGAGTTATTGATGATAGCCTCCGAGTGAGGGTGCTGGAAAAAGTCGTTGACGTCCTGCGTCACGAACCGGACACTCGTATCGAAGTGGCGAGCGTGTCGAATCCGCTGGCCGAGCCATGCGAGACTCGTACTGTTCTTCATAATCTTCTGGGCTTCGTCAATCACGAAGATGACGTTTTTCGGCGTCTCTTTCGCCCGCTCGTACACCATCGAGAACAGCAACTGCATCATAAGCGAGGTGCCACCGGCCTGTTCCTGCTGGCTTAAATCGAGGTAGATGATATCCTCGTCTTGGAGGTTGAACTCCGAGCGCTGAGCGAGGTTTTCGTACTGGCCGCCCTCTCGGAACGGCCGCAGGAAGGTCGCGAGGTCGCGGGCGGCTTCCTCGACGTCATCTCTGTCCGCGTCCTGCGCCATTACGGCGTACTCGCCGGGGTTCTGCTCCATGTCGTCGAGGACCTCGAAGACGGTCTGGAGGGTTGGACTCTCACGGTGATGGGTAGATGGGTCGCTCGTGATGTCTTTCCACTCGTAGGCGGTCCGGACTGCGTCTTGGAGGAAGAACCGTTCATCGTCAAACTCGACGTTCTCGATGTTCGCGTACGTGTCGAACATCCCCATCACTTCGTCAATCTTCGCCGAAAGCGGGTCCTTGTCTTCTCCCGTTACCCGCTTCTGTTTGTGTTCTGGCGGCTGGCGAATCTCCAGCGGGTTCAGGCCGCGACTCCCGCCGACGGTAATCCACTTCGCCCCGAGTGCTTTGGCAACTCCGGTCAGGCCTTCGAGCGGGTCCAAGAAGATGAGCATCGTGTCTTCGGTGGCCTCGCGTGTCCGAAGCGCGTTCAGTTTCGTATTCAGGCTCTTGCCCGCGCCGGAGTCACCAATCCACGTATGGTTGTAGTTGGTCTCGCTCTTGAACGGATGCTTGAGAATCGGACTGTTATTGAAGGCGTGAGACCCCCACTCGATACCGTTCTCCTCGATGAGCGTACTCCGCGAGAGCGAGGCGAACAGCGCGCCGACACCCCGTCCGAGGACTTGCGTGCTGAATCGGTCGTGGAAATCGAGGGGATTGCGGCCGTCCGGTGCAAGTGCCTGTAACGCCTGTTCCTGTCGGCCGACCGCAGTTTCGAGGCCAATATCTGCTGGTTCGCGCCAGAACGAGTCTTTCAGATTGTCAGCCTGCCGGGAGAGTTCCTCTTCATCCTCGGCCCGGGCGGCCACCCAGAGCGAGATTTCAGCCGGGCGTTCGCCGTTGCTGATAGCGTCGCGATAGGTGCGAAGGCGCTCGATTTCTTCGGACGTTTCCTTAGTCGCTTCCTCGTCTTCGTCGGTGTCGAAGACGCCGCTCTGGACGGCTTCCAGTCCCTCTTTCCGCATCTTCGCATCGCCCTTGGCGTCCCGGCGGTCTTTCGGGCGAACTTGCAGGGTGAGGTCGAACTTGAGGTCGGGATTCTGGAAGACGTTCTGGAGTGCGCCCGGTGCAATCACGTCGTTGAAATCGCCGGGTTCGGCGAAAAACACCCGGCGGTGGGTGTCGCCGGTCTGGACCGACCGATACGACTCGTCGATATCAAGGGGTGCAACTGCCTGCTGGTGGAGGCGCTCGACCTCGTCGGTTGGATTCTCGGGCGCGGGCAAGCCACCTGCGGGAGCCGTCTCGATAGTCTCGTCCTCGAACTGGCTGAGTTGCCGCGGCACCCCCTCGGTCGGCACGTTCGACCCAGTCGCCGGTTGACCGTCGGTCTCCGACTGAGATGGGTCGTTTGCGGCCGTGTCGGTGGAATCGACCGATGTGTCTCCGGGTGTAGAGTCGGCTTGTCTGTAGAGGTAGAAAGCGAGAACGCTGGCCGCGATGAGCAGGTAGAAGCCGACGCCACTGAGCGGTATTGGGCACGTCGCCGTCTCGCATCCCGGCGGCGTCTGGGGAAGCCACCTGAACAGTCGATGCCAAATGTCGGCCGGGAGTGAGACGAAGAGGACGGTTTCCCTATGCATTGGATTCCTCCATGCGGAGACCGTCGGCCGCTGGCTGGCTTCGGGTCTGGACCGCGTCGTTCGCGGCGTCGACTTCACTCGGTCGCCAGAAACCGCGCTGGAGGGCGAACGCTTCTGCGGTCGAAAGCCGATTGAGTTCGTACTCTTCGAGTTCCCGATTCAGACTGAGGACCTGTTCGAGTCGGCGATTCAATTTGCGGAGCATCTCCGAGCGTTGCTGGTCGGCCGACTGACTCCGCTGCCCGGACACGTAGTACCGGAGGACCTCGAAGACGACACCGATTTTGTTAATGTGGGCGAGTTTTTCGAGGGCGGTCTGGTCGGTCGCCGACGAAGTCGTGACCTCGGTCTCCTCCAGCGGGACGATAAGGTAGAAATGCGAGACCTGTGTGCCAGCGGCCTCGAACTGCGCTGGCCGCTCGGAGAGTCGTTCTTCAATTAAGGCTCGCAGGTGGGGGTTCCCGAGGACGTCGGAGTCGTCAAGCCGGTCGCCAAGATGTTTGAGGTGTTGCTCAATTGGGAACGGACGGTTCGTCACATGGATGTCGTAGTCGAAGTCGATACGGTTGTTGAACCATGTGGCGATGGAAACCATCGTCTGGTACCAGTCATCGAACTCGGCGAAATCCCGATGCGGGGGGTCGAGTTCGACGAACGCGACGAGTGAGCCGTCTTCCAGTTCGAGGATGTGGTCTCGGGGGTAGAAGCGGGCGACACCGGTCAGGTCTTGGGTGGATTCGCTGGTATCGAACGCGCGATGGTCGGCGTCGGCCGCCGCCTCTTCGACACTGTCGTAGTGGTTGGGAGATTTGGCGTAGTGAACGAGGGTTTTCGTCCACTGGACAGCGGCCAGGTAGCTTGGGGCGGCGACGACGTAGAGACCTCCGATGACGAGGAGGGTGAGAGGAAGACCGAGGCCGAGATAGCCCAAATCGAGGAAGAGCCAGAAGAGAAGGCCAATTCCTCCGGGTAAGAGAACGGTATAGAAATCGTGGGTGTTGATTTTAACTATCGGGACGACGGATGGCTGTCGGAATGTTGGGACTGTAACTTGACCCAATTCATCTCGGGGAGACATGATTGAACCGCTTCTCAAACATTCATCTACATTCCAAATCTATGTAATTTAATTAAGAGGAACTAACTATCCACGTAATTCACCGGAGTAGTTGCCACGGCGGCCACGTCTCTGCTCCCGGTACCTGATTCAAGAGAAACAAGGCGAACAAGAACGGAAGCGCAAGAACGAGAATATTGTTCGCGACTCGCCCAAAGCCGACCGCGCTGAAAATCCCAGACCGTGGCAGCGCCCGCGCTCGGTCAGACAGATAACTCACCTCACCCGTCCACCACGCCGCAGGCCTATATCTCGCAGTCACTAACCCCGTGTTCTGGACCGTCACAAGCGCCTCACCGGATTCGTTCGTCTCAATCTGATACTCTCGGAGCTGAACATAGCCCTCTCGGCCGCTCGTGTTGATTGGGTCGCCGGTCTGGTTATCCCGGAGTCTCACCCGGACGTTCGCGTAGGACGTGTTCCAGTCTGTAACCGAGAGCGTGAGATTTGCCTTCCGAACCTCGACCGGGTCTTCCGACTGAACAACCTCTCCATTAATTCCCTGAACCACCCCAGTCGCCGTCGCCGACTGACTAAGATTCGAGTACCGCACAGCGAGCGTTTGAGTCGAATTGTACGACTCGGACGCGACTGGTACAGACACGTTCTCGGGAAGAGCCAAAGCCGGACTCGCCTGTCGAGACCCCGAAAACGTCGAAACCTCGTAGATGTCTGTTCCACGACTGGTATTCGTCGTCACACCCAACTGGCTCGGGAACGCCTGTACCCGGGCGGGCACCGTCGGCGAATCCGTCCACGAGGTCTTGTTTTGCGTTGCAGTACCTAACCGTTCCCAGTCGGGATTCTGGACCGAGAAGAACTGCCACTGCGTATTGATTGAATCCGAGGACCCAAATCGGATGCCATTCCAGTGGTCCGACGATTGAATGATGACGCCGCGACGGCCGTTGGGGAACTCTGTCTCACGGAGGGCAGTTCGGAGTTGATAGACGGTTGCGGACACTTGGTCGGTGACCGTCACTCGGTCGGTGACGTGGGTCGAGTTCGAGGTCCACCGCGTCTCGGTGACTGTCTCGCAGACTGTCTTAGTCCCATTGCCGGTATCGATTTTCCGGCACTTCTCCCTTCTCTCGGTGTACTTGGTCAGGACAGTCTTGTTCAATTCGGCTTCGATGACAGCGACGAGCGACACCGGCGTTCCCGACCGGGCAGAGGTCCGAGCTGAGTAGCTGATATTTACCGTGTGGCGGGGGTTGCTGGCGGTTCCGATACGGGCGCTCGACCGCTGGCAGCCGCCTACCTGTCGCGGATTGCTCGGTCCCTGTACGACGCAGACCGACGTAATCTCGTGGTCACGGAGTGACCAAGAAACCTTCTTGCCATCCGAACCGTCGGTGTCGTCGGCTGGCGGCTGGACGCGATAATCGACGAGTCCGAGAACCCGGCCGTCGGGTGCGATGTAGTGGACGGTCTGGTTCGGCGTCTGGTAGAGTTGGGTCGATGGTTGAATCCGATAGAGGGTGGCGTGTGCGTCCTGTATCCATCCGCGGGAACTCCGGCGGAGATGGGCGTCTTCCGGATGGATTGACTGCTCGGGGTCGGTCGAAAAGTTCTGGGTGTAGGCGGCCCAGTCACGGCGATTCCACTGGCTTGGAAGTGTGGGTGGAGCTGTCCAGATGTAGTCGGTCCCATTCAGAAGGGCTTCCATCGCAGTACGGTTTTTCCCGGTGAAATTCTGATACTGGGAGTCGTTCATGTACTGGTCGTTGTCCAGCGACCATAGCTTCGCAGTCTCGTTCGGTGGAATTCCATGTGTACCTCCAGTACTTCACTCCATTAGCGGTGATTTTTCCACGGGTATTACCTCGGAACGTGTAGAAGCCACAGTAACCAACATAGGCTTCAAATTTATAATCGACCGTGATTCGATATGTCCCGTCGGAATCTGCGGTCCAGACATTCTTCCGCTTTTCTTCCTCCTCTTGGTTGTACGTGTACGACCCTATCCAATCATCGTAGGTTCGTTCGCAGAGGATGTTGCTCCGATATTTTCCCGTCTCTGGGGCGAACCACCTCTTTGCAGATATCGTGGCCTGCTGGTTCGTTGGACGGAGATTCCCTCCAACACTGACCGACTCGTACACTGAATCCCCAGCGGAACTATGATTGGTCTGGAACTGGTCTCGCTCGGACGAACCCGAACTACTCCCGCTCAGACGAACCGACACGTTCGCCGGTTGTTGGTTCCCATGAAACGTCACGGTCGGGTCCGTCCCAGTGTAAGTTCCCGTTGCCGAGAATTGGCGCGAGTTCGTGCGACCGGAAAGAAAAAGCGTCGGGTCAGATGGCTGTTGATTGCCGGTAATCGAGATGGTCGTGTTTGCCTCCGTTCCTTCAACGGTTCTTGTCTGCTGGCTTTCTGTGTAAAGGCCGGTAAGCGAGACCGTGGTGTTATCGGCGTTCAACGGCTGAGCGAATTGAAGGACTGTCTGCATTGCCGAACCCTTCCCACGAACTGAAATCGGCTGTTCGGGGCGAGTCCGAAGGTGGAGCGAATTCCCTGAGACGGTCCCGTCAGTTGCCGCAAAGAACGAAACGTGGTCTGGCGACCCGTGAACTCGGAGGTCTCCCGATTCGGTCATCGTGAGGTTGACCGGCTCGGTCGCGGCGAGCGACGTGTTCGCTGGCGGGTCCACGTAGAGCGTGTGATTGCCCGGCGTGACGTTCTGGAACGTGTACGACCCATTCGGGCCGGTCGTCGTTGTTCGAAGATTGCTATGGAGGTGGACAGTCGCGCCTTCGACCGCGTCGCCTTCACTGTTCGTGACCGTGCCTCGAACTGAATAGGTTGTCTGTTTCTCGGATGGGTCGGTTTTGTCTACTGAGTCGTTGTCGTGGTCCCAGTTCCAATCTGGCGAGTCGACGCCGGAAGAACCAGACGACTCGTTCGACTTCCAGTCGTCGAGGTCCGACCGGACTTCATCGGTCGTGACAGGTTCGACGCTCGGAAGAATCTCAGGGAACTGGTCTTGGTGTACCTCCCAGATGATGATTGCGTCCTTCGCAGTCGTCTTGTTCTCATAGAAGAAGGGGTCGGTGTGATAGGTTCCGTTCGGAGAGAGGTAGACGACACTGCCGTTGATTTTGCCTCCGACAACATAGCTCTCGTTGTGCTTGAATATCGACCAGTTGGCCGTCTGTGTAGTGTTTAGCTCACTTGAGAGTGGTGGGTCCGGTTCTGGATACTTCGTTGGATTCTCACCGTGTTTCGAGTTCCATGCGAGAATCGCTTTGCGAGCATCCGGCCGTAGGTCGTAAAAATACGGTCTCTGTGTCACATTCCCATCGGGGTTCAAGTAGACGACGGTGCCGTTGAGTTGTCCCGTAACGACGAATCGGCCGTTGTACTCGTAGATTGTCCAGTTTCCCGTCTCGTTGTACGTATCGAGCGTGGGGTCAGAGACCTTCGTGAGATTCGCGTACGCACTCGCCGTTGCCGAAGAGCTGCTGCCAAGCGGGAGAGGGAGAAGGCCGATGACTGCGAGGAAAACACCTGTAAGCAACACTCCGGTGATGGCCACCATCAGGACCCGTGAGCGGTCAATTTCTCTATCGGGGGTGAAATTGAACCTGAGTGATTGGCGGAGTGTCGCAACGCTCTGTGAGAGTATCGCCAGTGGTCCGGGACCGTCGCTGCTGGCGGTTTCAAGTTGGGAGCGGACATCTGCAGGGTCAACTTGGTCGGTGGAACAGCCGCCGTTGGGACACCGGCTTGCGTAGATGAGTTCGTGGCGGTGGTCGTCGTACTGGCTGGCAAGCCGGGGGAGTGATGCGAGTGGACTGTTGCAGTCCGGGCACTGGAGGTCTGAATGGTCACCGGTCATGGCTTATGCGTTTTCTGATAGGGAAGAGGTTCCGTCGTGGGGAGACGGATAGCTTCAATAGAATTCTCCCACCCCGGCTTTTTTACGGTTTATTAGGTTGGGTTAAATACCCTGGATTCCGCCGTTCAACCGCTATATAGCTAACCAATGAAGACAAGAACAGGCAACGAAACATTGGTTAGCGAAACCGGGCCGTAGACCGCACAGCATCAATCGGCGCTCTGTGTCCAGTCCCCGGCTAACGACTGGGCTTGCGCCTGTTCTCGGCCAGCCTCTCGGGCAAGCTGGATATACGACGCCTCATCCACCGTCTGCCTCATCACACCCTCACCGTACTCGTCTTTAATATTCTCCAAGAGAACCTGCGCACCATCACGGGACAGATTACTCTCCGCGACCACCCGGGCGAACGCTTCTTCATCTGCCCTGACAGCGTCTTGTTCTGGCCCAACCGCTTCAGGTCCATCCGAGTCAGCATAAGACTCAGATGCGTCGATTCCATCGGTTGGCGTCTGAACGTCCTCAACGAGCGACTCCATCGACTTTCCGGCTTTCTGAACCGACCCAAGCGTCGATGTAATCGGCAAGTCTGCGGTCTTCTCAGTACGAGTAGTCATCTGGCTTGCGAGGTTCTGCGAATCTGCACCGCTCTCCCCGAATCCGCCGATTTCCTCGCGGTCTACATCGTCGAGGTCGCGGCTCTTCACGCCAAGTTGTTTCATCGCTTGCGATGCTGACTTCGGCACGTTCTCGTAGGCGGACAGCGCTTGCTCCTGCACCGATTTGACGCCTGATTTCGTCATGTTGCGGGCCTTTCCGGGGGCATTCTTCGTCGCGGTTTTCGTCTGGCGGCCTGCTTTCCGCGGGTTCTGCGCTGCATACTTCGATTTCGTCATGGCCGTCCTCGCAGTCGCTTGTGTGCCTTGCTGGACGCGCTCCTCCAACTGCGCGGCCTTCTCCTCGACCAGCCCACCGTACTCGTCGCTGGACGCTTCGCCGAGTTCACCAACAGCTGTCCCGTTCGCCGCCGATTCGACCGTACCGAGCGCCTTCGACATACCGGATAGCATCGCACCCTTGAGCGAGAGATAGTACAGCCCAAGCGAGGCGAGGGGAAGAATCATCGAGATAATAGCTTTGACGAAGTCCCCGATTTGGGGAAGAAACGTAAGACTTCCTTCAGATGAAAAGAGGGTAGTTGCGAAGTCGAACATGCCAGCGACTAAGAGCGGAAGGAACGCCATCGCGATGAAGACCTCGAAGATTTTCGTAGCGATTCCTTTCAGGACAGGCACGTCAAGCAGGTAGATAACCGCGAACAGGTGGATGTACTGCATCACAAATATCAAGAAGAGAATCCGGAACAGATAGGCTAACACGGCTCCGATAATGATAGCTCCATCGAGACCGCTGATACCGAGTGCCAGAACGTTCCCGCCGGGAGTGGCCGCCGCACCGATGAGCGCAGTGAGCTGGGTGGTGAGGATGGGAAGAAACTCATCGGGAGTCGGCGCGAGTGCCTTTGTCAGTCCGGCAAAGAAGGCGAGAACGCCAGCGCCGAACGGCCATGAGAACGGAAGCACGACGAGCGCGCCAAAGATGCTGGTCCGCGCCTGATGGGTTTTCTTGCGTGAAATCGCTGGGATGGTCTCGACGACGCGAATGACGAGATAGAGAACGAACAGAATAGTAACTGCGGTCGGCAAGACTTCTGTCCACGCAGTCTCGTACACGCTCGACCACGGTGCATTTGCAGGTTGCTGGACGAGTGCGACAACGGATGGACAGTCCGGATACGACTGGCTTGCTCCTTCGACACACCGCTTTGGGACGGGCGTATACAGGATAATTTCGAGACCGGTTTCGACGACACCCTTGAGAAGCTCAATAATGGGTTCGAGAAGCGTCTTGAATATGCCCAGAATAGCGCTTTTAATCGCGCTAACGATATCTGGCATCTTACTGCGGTTTTACGTACTGCCGACAGGCTTTCTGGGGGTCGTCGGGGTCCTCTGTGACGAGACGATACGAATTTTTGACGTTCGCCCCAATCTTCGTTGACAGGACGACGGACAGTTCTGTGGAATCACCGCAGGTGAACTCAGTTCCGAAGAGGAACGGTCCGTCCACTGTAAAGAACTGTCTCGTTTCACCGGGGTGAAGAACGACGTTTTTCAGTCGGTCTCCCTCAAGCGTCTGGAGGCCGGAGAACGACGTGGCGGAGCGCTTCGGCCACGAACCCGGCACTCCCGGCATCCCGAGGAAGGTAATCTGCTGTGGAGTGGTACCCGTGTTGGAGAGTTCTAAATATGCCTGAAAGTATTTTTCTCCAGTCGGCCACTCGACGTCGTCGGTCTGAAGCCACGTCGCCACTCGGTCGATTTCCACGTTCGGATGGAGGTCTACCGACGCTTCACCGACAACTTCGCCAGACGAGACGGCGACTGCTCGATGGGTGCCACGCGGGACCGACTGTAAGACGTTGAACGAGGCTTTGGTTGACCCGGTCGGAATCGATTGTGACCCAAGCGATGGTGAGCCGTTCGGCCCAATGACGTTCACTTTCTCGACGTCTGCCTCGGAGGATAGGGAGACGACGAGTTTCGTGCCGTCGATAGAGGTGTCTTTGATAGCACCTTGTGTCTGTGTGGTCGGCGTGGTGGTCGAGTTTGATTCGGACGTATTGGAAAGCATTCCTGCACAGCCTGCAAGAGAGGTGAGTCCGGTCGTTCCGACGGCTTGGAGTAGGGTGCGACGATTCATTTCTACTCGACCGGACATACTTTGCTCATATTTTTATTACTTAATTAACTTGAGTCACCATCTACAAGGGGATCGTCTCTACACGGATGCATCTGGAACCACGACGTACCGCGACCTCCACACCGAGGTTACAAAATACACGCTTCTCCCCTACAGGGGTAGGTCTGTAACGAGGTGTTGTGAGTCGTTGGTCTGAGCAGGGTCGATGGAACGCTAATTCCTGTCCGAGATACCCAAATATATTCGGCACCGGGAGTGTTTGTCTGCCGTTAACCAATGGCAGTTAGACGAACGCTAGCTTGCAGTGGTTAGCGTAACGCAGTTCGGGTGTGACAGTCACGTCGGTCTTACCAGACGGTAAAAGACCGTCATTTAAATAGTATTTACTGTCTTCTACTATGCGTGGAAGTGAAAGCATTCCGAGTCAACGACGATGTTAATCTCGCCAGTGCGTGTGTCTTCCGTAATGTAGGAACGAACAATCTCCTAGTCAGTCGTCCGGTTGCCGAACTAGAAGTTTCATTTGGACTGCTTTCAACAAGTTCTACGACGTAACTTGAAGAACTCTATTGGTTTATAGAGCCACAGAGGAGTCCGAGCTGGCAACATCAAAAGGTGATATTCGAAAGATTTCCATTGAAGTAGGCTCTCGTTCTGTTGGTCAGAACTTACTATCCAAATTGCGGAGAGCATCTCGGCGGTCTGTATTTCTACTTCTCCGGGACCTACTCCTCGCACGTCGTCGGTGCGTTATAACCCTCCATATCGGTCTGGTGTTCTTACCTAGCGAGAACATTCAGTCACCCTTCAGTCTACGGGTACTGTGCCTTCGTTACACTCTCGAGCGATTGAGAGCGTTTCTACCGTTAATATGACAGGGGTTGGATGTCAAAGGGCACATCGCAGTTGTACAGACACGAATCCTGATGTGGTTAGAGCTCCCTGTGGAGAAGCCATTGATAGTCAATGTGAGCAGGGAGATATGCTTGCAACTGCATTCGACCATTCTACGCCAACAATAATGCTATATGTTAGCATGCCTTTGGAGGTCTGTATGATTCACGACCCCCACCCGACGGGTGACGACGAGGATGGGCGGAATCAGAGGGGTGCCGGTCTCCGGAGACGTGAAGTGATGAAGACAATGGGACTTGCTGGCGTCGCCGGACGGATACCAGAGGGGTTGGCATCGACCGTCAAAGAGTTGGCAGACACCCCGACCACGGAACGGTGGAGCGAGCTTCAACCCTGTGGTGGTGCGATGAGACAGATTGCCAAACTTACCGCTAGCGATGTCACCTCGCGAGAGGCATTCAGCAGCTCAATCGGTGTAAGTGGGGATGCCTCCACTGCCATCATCGGGGCAACCAAGGCCGACACTGAATCCGGTGAGACCGGCGCAGCCTATGTTTTTGACCGTACAGATGATGAATGGCCCCGAAACGAGACCGCCAAACTCTCGGCCAGCGACCGGCACGCCTCGGACTTCTTTGGGAGTTCAATCGGCGTAGACGACGACGGTACGACCGCACTCGTGGGAGCTACTAAGGCCGACACCACGGCGGGACAGACGGGTGCCGCATACCTCTTCGAGCGCACGGACAGCGGATGGCCGACAACTGAGACTGCCAAGCTCTCGGCCAGCGACCCAGCCATCGACGATGCGTTCGGTTTCGCGGCGAGCGTGAGCGGTGACGCCACGTCTGCCATCGTGGGCGCACCCCGGGCTGACCCAACCGCCACCGACGAGGGGGCCGTCTACGTCTACGACCGTTCGAACGCCGGATGGCCGGAGACAGAGTCCGCGACTCTCCCTGTAAGCCGCCACGCCGAGCGAAACTTCTTCGGCTTCTCCGTGGACCTGAACGCCGACGGGACCGCCGCGGTCGTGGGGTCGCCCGGCGTGGACGCCGACGAGCGGCGAGACGCGGGCGCGGCCTACGCCTTCGAGCGCGCAGACGGCGACTGGACACAAACCGCCGCGTTCACCGCCGGCGACGGTGACCGGCTCGACCTCTTCGGGAGGTCTGTCGGTGTGAGCGACGACGGAACGACCGCACTGGTCGGAGCCAGCTTCGGAGACACGGAGTTCGGCGAAACCGGCGCGGCCTACGCCTTCGAACGAGCCGACGGTGACTGGTCGAGCGCAACGAAGCTCATCCCGAGTGACGGCGAATCCGAGGATGGCTTCGGCGGAGCAATCGAGTTGTCAGCCGACGGAACGGCCGCGCTCGTGGGCGCACCGAAGGCCACCACCGAGGCGGGCGAGACGGGTGCGGCCTACGCGTTCCGGCGGTCCGAGAGTTGGTGGCCGGAAACCGAGACGGCGAAACTCACTCCGAGCGACGCTGGCGCGGGGGCGAACTTCGGTGACACAATGGGGGTGAGCGACGACGTTACTGCGGCACTGGTTGGGGCCACCGGGGCCGACGCCGCCGGCAGAGACTCGGGGACCGTGTACGCCTTCGGCGGGCGGGCCCGGAGGCTCTCGTCACTCGTGGACGAGAAACGGACCCGAATCGAGGCCATCCGCGACATGGTCGCCTCCTCGACCGGCGACGACGGAGTCGAGAATCGGGTCGACGGGGAGGCCGAGGTGTTCCTTGACCGCGTCACCAGCGAATGCGGGTCCGCGTCGAGTTCGGAACTCCGGCAGTTCCAGGAGGCGCTTGAACGGATGGTCGCCGCCGAAGATGTGACCGAAGCCGCGACCGAGGCCGGAACCGAAAGCGGCGGCCTGATAGACAGAACGACCTCGAACATCTGGTCGCTCAGCGTCTCTATCGCCACGAAGTACGTCACAGACAAGGCGTCCTCCCTTCTCCAGAAAGGTGTCAACTCAATCGTGAAACGCCTCCAGAGCGTCTCGCAGGGGACGCTCGACTCGCTTCTCGGCAAAGGCATCATCGACTCCGAGACCGCAGACGACGTCCTCCAGCAGGTGTCGACACTCAAGCAGGAACACGCCGATGCATTCAGTTCCATCAGTGAAAACGACAAGGAGGAACTTGTCAGGGAATTCACGGACAAGGGAACAAAGGAGGCATACGGTCTCGCCGAGAGAAACGGGCTCACGAGCGCGCTGGAGGACGGCACCGAGTTCGCAAAGGGGAAGATAAATGATGCGTTGTTCGGGTCGGTGTACTTCCTCGACACGCCCGAACCGATACCACCTGTCCACGTCCCGACACCGGACGAGTTGACCATCCCGGACCTCCACGTAGAAGTTCCGTTTCCGGACGAACTGGTCCCATGGTGGCTGGAAGGGACGGTCGAGTCGCTCACCTCGCTGGAGGTGCCCGACAACATCGATTTCGACCTCAGAACGCCCGACCTTGACCTGCCGGAGATGGGAATTCTCGACGACATCAATGACGTACGAGCCGGCGCGGGCGTCGAACTCGCCGACGTCGACGGTATCTCGCCGACCATCGACGGCCGCGTCCGCACGCTCAACGATAATCTTGGCGACCTGTCGGAACAGCAGTCGCAGATGCGCGACAGGGTGGTGAGCATAACGGGTGACGGAATCGGAAACATCGTCAGTTTCACCGAGCGTTTCATAGCCATAATCGAGCAGATAGCCGAGAAGATAGAGGAAAAAGCCAAGAACCTGAACCAGCTCGCCATGATTCTCGGACTCGTCGGCGCTGCGCTGTTGCTCACACCGATTGGGCCGGTTCTACTACTCAAAGCGGCTATTGTGCTCACCAAGGCTGTCGCGGTCCTCTCAAGCCTGCAAATGGCGCTCGACGCGATTCAGATTGCGGTGGGGGCGGGAACGCTGAAGTACGTCGAGACGGTCCACCACATCGGCACCGGTGCCGTGGTCGGCTCCCCGTTGGAGGGGGTCACCATTGACTGACGAGCGACTGGTTGAGTTCCGCGAAGCGCTCCAAGCCGGACGAGTCGCGGACGCGATGGGACAGTTCGACGCGGTCGAAGCGGCGTTCGGGGACCGCGAAGAGTTCGAGCGTTCGATGCGGACGCTCGCCCGTAGCGTCATCGCTCGGACCCCCGCGTCGGACCGGGCCAACGCTCGCGCGCGCCAGCTCGTCGTGTCGGCGACCGAAGCCCAGCAAGCGCGGCTCGGATTCAACGTCGGCTTCGTCGGCTTCGTCGGCGGCAACGTCTCGCCCGAACAGCTGGTCGAACGGGTGAACTCGGTCATCAACGCCCACAAGACCGTCGACGAGGAGGCCGAGCGCCTCCGGAAGCGGAAGCAGAGTGTCGAGCTTCCGCCGCTGCTGTCGCTCCGCGGACTAACCGAGCGGACCGTCTCGAAGGGGGACGAAATCGCAGTGGAGTACGCCCTCGATAACATCGGCACGCGCCCCGTTCGCAACGTCACGCTCTCTGTCGAGGGGTACGACCTCGAGCCGACGCCCCGCTCGATGGACAAACTCACCCCGGACGCGGTCACGTCCATCACACTCGCCGGCACCGCCGTCGAGGCGGGGGACTTCGGGGTCGAACTTCGAGCGTCGGCTGAGCGGGCGACCGACTCCCACCGGCTGGCGCTGTCGGTGCTCGAAGAGGGGAAGTATCTCGAACGGGCGGTCGCCGCGGTCGGCGACCTTGAAGCGAGGGTCGCATCGCTGGACGGGTCACGCGATGCCGAGTGGGAGAACGGCGGGCCGGAACTGCTGTCGAAGATACTAGACTCGGTTCGGGAGTCTCTAGAGCAGGCGGTATCCGTCGCCGGAACCGACGGTGAGCAGCGCGAAGTCGACGCACACGTTTACGAGGCGAAGCGACTGTTGAAAGTGTTCGTCCGGGTTGTCGAAGGGGCTCCGGACTCAGAGCTCTCGCCTCAGAACCGGGGCGTCCTCGTCCAAGACGCGCGCGACGCGATAGCAACGCTGGACACCGCGCTCCGAAGCGACCGCTGAGTGACCTGGCCCCGACTCCAAACCGTCCGATTACCCGCCCATACCGGTGCTGGCTGCGATTATCGTGAGCCAAATCCCGACGAGCAGTATCAAGAGCGCGACAGCGCGCCCGACGAAGCGGCGGAGCACACCCAACTCCGACGGAGTGGGCTTCGGCCTACCGGCGGTGACGATGAAGGGCCACTTCAGGTTCCAGAGGCCGGCGGCGACGAAGAAGAGGCCGAACGCCAGCAGGACGAGCCAGTCGGTCGCCACGCTACGGACTCCTCCCCAGCGAGGTACGTCGTGTGGGTGTCCGTTGACCTGCCTGGTCGAGCGGCGGTTCGCTTCGGGCGGCGGTCGCAGTCGTCTCTGCCGTGGCGTTCGTCCGACCGAGTAGAGCGACAACGACGGTTTCTCCGGCAGGCGTGATGTTCGCGGACACGACGTTCCGCTCGGTGTTGACCTCGTTCGTGCTAGGGGCGATCGTCCAAGTACCCTTGAATAGCCACGTGCGAATCGAGTCCTCCGTCACGTTCGCTTCGGCGACCGCCGCTTGGGGGTAGCTCACGGTCAGCGAGAGCCGCGAGTCCGAACTCATGCCCGTCACGGCGACGAACCGGCCGAGCACCGCGCGGTTGTCGGGGACGGCCGGCGGGGAGTGAACCGTTCCGAGCGCGATGTCCCGGCCGTCGAACGAGACCGTCGCGGAGTCCAGCGCGAATCCCCGGACGCTGTTGTTAACGGAGCCGGCGGTTCCGACGAAGTCCCAGCCGGCGCTGTCCGAGACGGTGGTCGCCACGAAGGTGTTGTCCTGCGATTGGAACAGCCGGACGCCGTCGCCGTTCCCCACGGCCGAGACGTTCGCCACCCTGTTGGCGTCACTGGTAGCAAGGCGGATGCCGGCGTCGTCGTTGCGACTGACGGTGACGTTCCGCACTCGGTTGCGACGGCTGGCCGACAGGTGGAAACCCGACCCGCCGTTTCGGCTGGCGGTCACGTTCGAGATGACGATGCTCTCCGACCGGAACAGGAGGATTCCATCGTCGCCGTTCCTGTTCACGGTACTGTTCGACAGCACCGAAATATGGCTATCCCGGATAGAGACGCCGAAGGCGCCGTTTCCGTTGGCGTTGACCTCGGAGAGCGTGTTGTTCCGACCAGTGACCCGGATTCCGGTTCTAAGGTTCGCCGTGGCGGTGGTCTTAAAGAGGACGTTGTGTCTCCCCGAAAGGTCGACACCGCTTTCGGCGTTAGTTGCCGCGAGGTTGTTAATGAGGAAGTTTCCGTGTGACAAGGAGACTACGACTCCGTCTCGATTGGCGACGGCCTTGTTGTCGACAAGTCGGTTTCGGTGAGACCCGCGAAGATGAATGCCGACGCCGTTTTTTGAGACGGTGTTGTTGTCTAGGGTGTTCCTGTGCGCCGACGAGAGGCGTACGCCGACGGCGTTGTTGGTCGCTCGGTTTGAGCGTATCTGGTTGTCGGAACTGTTGAGGACGATAAGGCCGGCCGAGCGATTCGGCTCTGTAGTCTGGTTGTTCGGGGGTGTCGCTCTTGACGTACCGGGGACAGGGCCGACAGCCGAGGTGCTTCCTAGATTACGTACGAGTCGGTTTCCGGCGATTAGGTTACTTTCCGAACCGGCCAGCGCGATACCTGCGGCGTTGTCAGTGGCGGTGTTGTTCCTTACTGTAGTGTCGGCGGCTAGCCGGAGTAAAACGCCCACCGAGTTGTTCGAAGCCAAGTTCGCCGAGACGGCGGTCTCGGTAGCCCGGCGGACCCGGATACCGCTCTCGGTGTTTCCGCTTACTTCGTTATCAATTAATGAGTTCCCGCCGCTCTCAGCTTCAACGGCGATACCGTCGCGGCCATTTCGGCTCGCCTCGTTCGCCCGTAATGCGTTGTCGTCCGCGGCAATTAGGAGAACGCCACTGTGTTCGTTATGGGTCACGTGATTGTCGGTGAGGGTATTGGAGGTGCTATTGAGGAGGAAAACACCGACGCTGTTCTGGGATACGGTGTTTCCTCGCAGCCAGTTTCCGTCTGCCGAGTTGAGTTCTATTCCGTCGTCGGTGTTCGCAACTACCTCGTTCTCCGACAACGTGTTACTGGTAGCGTTGACAAGAGAGATGCCGTTCTCTGTATTCCTCGTAACCGTGTTGTCCACGAGTGTCGCGTTCTCGGAGTCGACGACTGCCATGCCGAACGTGTTGTTCACGGCGAGGCTATTTACGACCGTAACGTCGGCCGAGAACAAGAGTCCGACACCAACGTCGACGTTCGACTGCGTAGTCACGTTCACGATTGTCTTTCCGCTGCCGTTTTCGTAGCGGATGCCCGTCCCCCAATCGGAGACGGTCAGGTTCTGAACGGTGACGTTCGAGTTGGACTGCGGACCGACGTACACGCCGACCGTCCCATTGGTGTCGCCGCCAGTAATCGTGTGATTGCCCCCGTCCAAGACTACGTCGCTCACCTGGATTCGAACGCAGACTTCGGTCGTCCGGTTCACAACGTCGGTCGAAAGATGGTAAGTTCCCGGTGTATCGATGACGGTACATGAGCGAATCGGCGTCGGGGCCGCAGCGTCGGGACCGGTCGTCGCCGCGGCTCCCGCACCGACCGATACGAGGACCAACAGAGAAACGAGAACCGACCAGTAATCGTTCATTCGATGGTGAACTCCCTAGTGGCGATATGGGTGTCGTTCGCGTAAACCTGGGCCTGCCACGTGCCGGGCATCGTCGCGGCTTGCGTGCCAGCGATATCTATCCAGCTCCAGACTGGGTAGTCCTCCCACCTCTCGAGGCCCTCCGACTCCGGATTCGGAATTCGGAACTCGAAACGGTGATACTGCTCGCCCGAGGGCGCGTACCACTCTACGCGGTGTACCACCTCGGTCGTGACGTTCCCGTACTTCGTCCAAAGGTACGCTGATTCGTCCGAAGACGAGAACGAGTTAGTTTCGTCAACACAGTCGTGTGAGTGTGAGTGTCCTCTCCCACGCCGGTGGTTTTCATTCTTAACACTTCTACAGAACCGGTGTCCGATAATCTCATAGTCCGTCCCGACCGTAATCGTGACCGAAATTTCGTCTTTGGACTCGGGGGCCTTCCCTGTAATCGTCCCGATGTATGTTCCAGACTGAACGTCCCCGGGAACCGAAACCGTGACCGTCGTGGTCGTGAAATTGCCCGCCTTAACGTCGAATTGGTTTCGCTCGAACGTGACGTTTGAAGCAGATATGGTTGCGTCAGCCTCCTTGTGTTGGAATTCGCTAGCTGAGAGTGTGACACCCTCTAAGTCACCTGCCCCGGTTGCCTCGTCGATTGTTAGCGTCGTGCTCTCGGTATCGCCAGCCGACACTTTGACCGGGAGTTCCGCAGGCGACATTTCGAGTGTCGCAGGTAAGGACGGAGCCGTCATTTCGTTCACGCTGTAGTCGCTCCCGTCAGCGTCGGTTTCGAGCGCGACTATCTCCACAATGTATTCCGGCGCTGGGTCCGCAACGCTAATTGTCTCGGACCCAATGCCACGATCAGGGCCAGAGTAGGTCACGTTCGGAATCTCGTGTTCCACCTCACCACTCTGGTAGTTGAGACCAACGTGATTACCGGCCGGATCTTGGAGGTGTATATCGAGATTACTTCCCGGATACGACAGGTGGTAGGTCGCTCTGCTCGTGTCATCGCTGAGCGAGCGCGTTTGTGAGGGTGACTCCCCCTCTGTGACTGAGCCTTGATTCACAATCCTCGAACTCGCTTGACTGGAGACGCCTGACGTAGTCTTGAAAATCGCAGTACTTTTCGCCTCGTGGACCGTGAGCGAGTTCGCCTTGACGGTCACCGTGACCTCGTATTGGCCGGAGAACACGTCGAGCGGTACCAGATACTCGAACTCGATGGTCGCCGTCTCACCAGGGCCGATTTCCGGCATCTGGTCGGTCGACGGAAATAGTATCTGCCCGTAACCGTCGTACGTCAGGCCGTTGAGACCCACGAGCGCCACACCACTACTTTCGATGACGAAGATGGGCGTCACCGAGTTCTCAGAACTGGGATTAGCAACCGTCACTTTTCCAGTTCCCCTTGCCATTTGTGTGTCGTCGACGACGGTTACGTTCTCAGAATCGATGTCCGATACCGTTAAATCGGCGATGGTCACCTTCCTCGTCACGGCGTCCAGTGCCGCAGACCCACCATCTTCGACTAATTTTACGAGGTTTTCGAGGACGCGCTGGAGAGCCTCCTGCTGGACCTGTTCCTTTTGCCACTTCGGCGATCCGCGCCCAGTCGCCGTTAGATACCAGAATAATTCGGAACTCGTAATCGACTTCCAGACCGACGATTCCGCTCCGGATAGGGTAAATGCGCCGAACAGCGACGCGCCTGCACCTGCGAGAAGCGCTTTCGCACCTAGTCCGACACTCACTCCAATTTCGCCGAACGGGCCATCAAACGGAAACGCGACGAGTCCCGCAACAAGCGCGGCATCGCCCTTAGTTATGACCGATCCGTGAGTTTTCATCCCACGTTCTTCGACTGCCGCCGTGGTTAGTCGGGTCAGATCGCGCTCGTCGGCCTTCGAGAGCCGTTCGACCTCGTTTTTCTTCTTATCTATTGCGCGCTTGAGAGCATCAAGTCGCTCTTGAGATGGGGTATCGTTCCGCAGTTGCTGGAGCAGCGTCTGCTGTTTCTCGTCGAACGTCGAGTTAAATTGGTCGCGTAATTCCTGAAGCGTGGATCCCCGTATCTTCAAGGGGTATTGCTGATTCTGAGATGTTCCCATAAAGTGTTCTGCGATGACCTGCGCCATCGCCTCGACCGACGTATTCCGGTCTACATCCCTGAACAGTTCGTCGGTGAAGAGGTACAGCATCTCGGCACGACCAGGTTCAATCTCATCAACGACCTGATTAAGTTTTCGTTCGACGCTAGTGTCGACTGGTAATTCACTCGTGGGTGGGATATTTTGATTACTAGACGGGTTGGCTCTCCGGCCGTAGTAGTTCGTTAGATTATCGCTGAAGTCCTCACCAAACTTCTTATAGACCTGGGCGTATGCGTTGGCTTTCAGGTCAACGAAGTCAGTGAGATGGTTGTCTACCGCAGTCTGGTACTTGTCTAGTGCGGTCTTAATAGGTCCGAGGTCAGTGACGGATGGACTGCCCGTACCGTAGTAAGTAACGACCGACCTCGAAGAACTAGGATCGACACCACCGATTTCCCAGTATAGGAGTCCAGCACTGTCGCTTTCAGGCGAGTTGGTCGTTCCTTCCGTGAAGAACTTGTTGCCCTCATCAGTTTCCATATCTCCGGCGTGTTCGTATTCGTACGGTTGGGTGACTGCATCTTCCCACTCAACGAAATCGACTATATCTGGTTGAGTGTCCACGGTAGCGAGACCAGTAAGGTCGGGGTTTCGCCGACTGTCGTAGGTTTCCCACTGTGAGAATGTTGGGGACTCATATCTTGTTTCGCTGGTCATCACCTGATTGTTGACGAGAATTGGAGAGCCATCTTGTACGTTGACCTGATAGTCGAAGAGGTACCGAATATTGACAGTCCGTGGCTGGCTCCCTTGGTTTTTTACAGTTACCTTGAATTCAGAAGCCTTCCCTTTGAGAGTGATAGTCTGAGTAACAAGCATAGAATCAATCTTCCATTTGGTTGTGACTGAATTACCGTCGTCAGAAACTTTCGGGGTCCCTTGAACCACCAAATTGTCCATGCTTTTCGCGTTGCCAATCTCGGAGGCCATCTCTGAAGTATGCGTGATGTAGTTCTGTCCATCAATCTGTATGGTTAAGTACGACGTGTCCGGGTTTCCAGTTCCGAAAAGGAGATCACGGCCATCACTGGTCTGCATTGTGAAGGCACCGACAGCCTTGGAGTCGCGGAAAAATAGCTGCAGATGGTCGTTTGAGATTGTTCTCACTTCTGCACTCGCTTTGTTCGCGAGGGCTGGTAGGCCGAACACTGCCCCGCCAGACCCGATAACAGCTGTCTTAAGCAGTGACCGCCGCGTTGTACCATTTTTCTCCAATTTATTATCTTTGCTCATATGATGGTCACCGACGGTCATGTCACACGTCAACAACCCACATAATCGTTTTTTAATCATCCACTAAAATAACTGGAAATATTTAATACATGTAAACTATCTATCCCTTCATACCCACCGTAGGAATAACGTCGTTCTCTGAATTATATTCTCATCGACCGAATAGATAATCACCCTCAGACGCTACACCGTCCACCAACTCGAAAGCACCACGCTCGACGTCCGGACCACCCAACTGCATCTCGGACTCCTCGCGGACCGGCGCGATGCACGCGAGTTGGAGAGAACCTCGAGCGGATTCGATAAATAGAATATGTAAGGTTAAGTTATAGAGTTTGAATTCCGTAATATGGAAGTAACTCGTGGTAGCTGCCAGTTATTTCGTGGGGGTGGTCAGGAAACCGCGCGAGTGTTTGCACAGCGTCTTGAGGAATTGAAGCAAACAGGGTGCAGTATTCTTGTCACCGGGACAGTGGACTCAGAGGGGTTTGCCGAACAGTTGTCGCTGTCGCTCGGAAATCAGACGTGCAAGCAGGTGTTGGTGTCGCCGTATCAGCTTTCAACTCCCGGCCAACTGCTGCCTGGTGATATCTCGCCAGCTATGGACTCGGTTCGCGTGGTGACCGGTGAGCAAGCGCGGAGTACTGCATCGGCAGGACATGCTGGTGGTGCGGATGACCTCGCAACGCTACGGGAGGCTGTTCTCGACGCGATTACCGACTTGAGTGACGAGTTCGAGTTAGGAGATAACGACCTTCGGGTTGGGGTGCAATCGCTCGACCAGTTTTGTGACTGGGCGGATGGGCGTGATGTACGGCGGTTTGTGCAGGCAGTCTCGAAGTACGTCGGTCTTGTGAATGGGACGTTATACTGTCAGCTTCGGGGTGACAGCACGCGCGCCAGCGAACTGCTTGATGTCGGACTGTTTGATGCACAGATTGAGTTACGGTCACAGCAAGAGTGTGTTGAGCAACGGTGGCATCTTCCCGATGAGGAGATTACGACAGAGTGGGTGTCGTTGTAGGTATGGAGCCGACGGTGACGGCGTTGGACGACAGGCCGGGCGTTCGAGTTGTCGATCCGATTGAGAGCGCACAGTTTGAACTGTGGACGGCATCGCCAGTGAAGCCGGTGTCAGTCTCACCCGACATGTTCCGATTTCCGGTTGGGAATGCAGTCGAAATTTCGACGAGTCGGGTGGTGGTGCCGGAGTTGACGAGTATCTACCTGCATGGCGAGGATGGGTTGGCGGAGACGTTTGACCCGTCGGACGGACGGCTTCGGGTTGAGGGGGCGCGGACGCTCGAAATCAATAGTGCGCCGACAAAGCTGTATCTGCGAGTTGGGTGTCCGCTAGTAGTTACGCGAGAGGAGTCACGGGTGGTGGTTCGATTTGACGGGGTGGTTGATGTACAGGTTGGAGTGCGGTCGTTGCATGACCAGCCAGCGGGAACGATTACGACGCCAGAGCGTCCGGAGGATGTGATGCGGGCGGTGTCGTTGTTGGGGTCGGCGTTGAAGACGACATCGCCGGAGCGGTCGTTTCCGACGTTGCGTGGGCACCCGCCATTGATTGAGACGGGGGACGTGTTTGCAGTACCGGACAGCATCGAACAGCCGGGGACAGGGATTCAGGTGGAGGTGCCTCCCGAGTACAAGTACGTGTATCCGGCGGTATCGCTGGCGTATTATCTCGGCGCAGAGATCGTGCCGGGCACCCACCCACAACTGGTGACAGAGAATGGGTTCACGTATGATTTAAAGGGAGGTGTAGGGTATGAGCGGCGGGTTGGGCGTGTCCTCCGCCAGGTGTTCGTCTTGGATTGTGTGGTGCGGACGGAGGGCTACTACCAGATAGCGTTGCATGAACGCCACCGACTAGAGGAGCGACTGGACGTGGATGTTGGCTGGCTCTACGAGTTGCCGCTGGCAGCGCGGCTTGAACAGTATCTCGACGTACCGTATGACGCAGTCGCGGATGTGATTCCGGCGTGGCCGTTAACTGTCGATGTCGACCCGTCTGTGTCGAGTCTCGACACGATGCCGTTTCTCGCTGCCGAGTTAGCCGTTGTCCGGACGACTCCTGACCGATCGAGGTCAGCGACGCCGACACCGGACGTGATTACGGACTTCCAACGCACCGACTCCAACTCAGGTTCGGGGTCGGAGGGGGTGTCGAGTAGGTTTGTGACGCCGGACTCAGTGTCGTTCGACACGGTTGGCCGGGCATGGGTTGGAGATGGGGTGCCGGTTGGCGTGAACAAACTCACGTCTGGGTCGCTCCACCGTAGTCTCGACGTTGACCCAGACCCGTCGCCAATCCAGATTCACGTCGTCTGCAACGACCCCGCGATGCAGGCCGAACGCACAGTCTCAGAGTACTACCAGTTGAACGAACGCCACCAATTCGACATCACCGTCCACGCCAATGTTGAAACAGGGGAGTTGCGGGCATTGCTCGAACAGGATGCGGACTTCCTCCACTACATCGGCCACGTCACCGACGACGGTATTGTTTGTCCAGACGGCCACCTTGACACAGAGGTGCTTTCGAATGTCTCGGTGAAAGCATTCCTCTTAAACGCGTGCGACTCCCACGAACAAGGCCGACAGCTCGTCGAGGCCGGAAGCCTCGGCGGAATCATCACCCTCTCCGACGTCGCCGACACCGTCGCCACACGCGCAGGCACCCAACTCGCCCGCCTCCTCGCCGCAGGCCACACCCTCCACACCAGCACCACCGTCCTCCAAACCCACCTCCTCTCCGGCACCAACTGGCTCACCATCGGCAACGCCACACTCTCACTCTGCCACTCACAAAGCGGGGTTCCACTTTATCTCCGTATCTTGGAAGCTGAGGATGGTATATTCAAATCAGAGATTTCTACGTTCGTATCACCGAGCCATGGACTTGGTTCTGCTATTAAATTACGTATCGACTCAGAGACTCGTTATTTAGTAAGCGGCAAACTTGATACGTTCGACCTCCCTGCGGCAGAACTCGACAAAATACTGGAAGGGGACATTATACCTGTTGATTACGACAAAGAGCGGTACTGGAGCGACGAAATTTCAGCGGCTGATTTGATTTAGGGGCCGGGGTGCGTATCCGCTAGTGGGCTGATATCGGTGGTCAGCAGGAATTGCCCTACTAGAAGGAACGCTGTGAATACGGTACTAGTTACCTTTGGGTGGTTCCGTCCGAGGGTGGCTAGTTTCGATTGCATTGCAGGCGAAGTATACTCGTCTACTGTAATACTATTAATGCATGAAATATGGAATTTGACAGCAGTTAGTGAAACCCCTCACCGAATCCCCCCGAATCTATTTATGATTCGCGACGCCGTAGAAGTCCTCGATGGCGGTTTCGGTATCGTTTTCGAGAGCGTTGAGTCGGTCGTGATGGAGGTCTCGCCATTCTTGACCGACCCGAGCAAGCTCCGAATCGGCTAGCTGGTAGCCGTCGATACGGCCGAGCGAAACGCGGTCGAGGATGCCGAGGTCTACGAGGAAGTCTTTGTGTTGATGGACGGTTGACTCGTCAAGGTCGGACTCAGTGGCAAGTTCGCGGACGTTGAACGCTTGGTCGGGATGGGCTAGCGCGGTCTCGACGATTCTAAGTCGTGCTGGATGGCCGTAGGTCTTCGTGAGCGGTCCAGCGTCGCCAGTCATATCTGTTTCTGGTCACTATTTACGACTAAACCTTGGGTTCTCCTACAGAGATTCCTTTAATGGGTTAGCTTATGGGAGTACCGTGTTGGCTCTATTTCGGTCCGAAGGCCGCAATATGTAGAAGCCTCCGACTATTGCTAGCGCGTCCGCGGGTAGAGTCGTTGTCGGATAGATGCGTGTACTGGAGGTCAGGGGTGCTTGAGAGTGTCGCCGTGACGGCCTATCTATACGTTTCGACGCTTGACTCTACGAGGTTGTCGCCACCTCAGATGTATCAGATAATCGCCATCGAATCAATGCGCAAGTAGCACGGGTGTTGTTCTCTCCCATAAGTCTCATCAAGGTTCTCAACTAAGGGGTATGAAGTTAATCCTGCATCTAAGGGATGATGTTAGTGAGAAGTAGCCCATTACTATCCGTCCTCCCGTGGCTCTGCAAGTTCTTCACGACGAGATTTGAATCGTTCAATTTCCTCCTCGTTATCAAGTTTCTCGGCTACATCGATCGCTTGACCACACCATTCAATCGCTTCGTCGGTCGCATCTTTTTCCTCGTAAACATCGATACAGTTCTCGACTGCATCGATTGCCGTTAACATCGCTCCAATATCAGATGACATCTCAAACGCTTTCTCGTGCTGCTCCGCGGCAGTATCCAGCTCACCACGCTCGCGGGCAAGCTGACCGAAGTTATTGAGAACCCTCGCTTCGCCGTGGCGGTCGCCCACCTCTTGCATAATATCGAGACTCTCCTCGTAGTACTCTTCAGCAACATCCAACTCACCACGTTCGCAGGCAAGCTGACCGAGGTTATCGAGAACCTTCGCTTTGCCGTGGCGATCGCCTACCTCTCGCTCAAGAGCAAGACTCTCCTCGTAGTACTCCTCAGCGGCATCTAACTCACCACGTTCGTGGGCAAGCTGACCGAGGTTATTGAGAACCCTCGCTTCGCCGTCGTGGTTGCCCACCTCGTGTATAATATCGAGACTCTTTTCGTAGTACTCCTCAGCGACATCCAACTCACCACGTTTACGGGCAAGCTGACCGAGATTATTGAGAACCCTCGCTTCGCCGTCGTGGTTGCCCATCTCTCGATCAAGAGCAAGACTCTCCTTATAGTACTCCTTAGCAGCATCCAACTCACCACGGTTGCTGGCGACGACTCCAAGGTTGCTGCGACTCGTTGCTTCGTTTTCAATGTCGCCCGATTCCTCGAAGTATTCAAGAGCCTTTTTTAAATCGGTAGCAGCTCCATCATATTCCCCTAACCTAATACGTACGCTGCCACGATTGAGGTAGGAAAACTGGTCGGCCGGATCAAGTTCAATTGCTTGAGTGTACAAATCGACAGCCTGTTCGTAGTCTCCCTCGTAGTGAAGATTGTCCGCTTTCATTCTCAGGCCCACGCTCCGGAGTTCGGCAGGAATTTCGTCGTCGCTTAGTGTTTCCTCATCTACGGATTCTACAGGCAACACTTCTTTGATTTCTTTAGCCCCAATTTCTTCGTCTTCTTCAGCCACCACCTCTTCGACTTCTTCAGCAACTGATTCGCTCACCTCTTCAGTTAATGCTTCTTCGACTTCTTTGGGTTGCTCCTCCGTCGTTTCTTCTTTCCCAGATTCGTCAGCTTCATTCGATTCGCTAACTTTTCCGGGCAACTCTCTCGCCCGTGATTCAGCACGTGACCTGATTTCACTAGGTTCTGGTAGCGCAGGGTCAATTTCGTCCTTCATCTGTTCAAAGAACCGGTCAAATAACGATTCTGCCCCTTCAATTTCGACCACATACGTATTCGGTTTATTGAGTAACTCCGCCGCCTTCGGTGACAAATCGTCCGCATCAAGTGTACACCAGTACACTCCGTGGCCAGAAATCTCGAAATCATCGTCGTTGATAACACTCATAATTGACTCGTCGCGCCCACTATATCCGACGACGATAAGTCCGTATTCACGTAGTGTGCGCTTCAGAGCATCCTCCATGTTCGCCTTTAGTGCCTCTGTATTGAGGTTCTGTAAGTTATCATAAAGATAGTCTCCGTGAAGTTGGATAATGGACGCTCGATTCCCCGTCAATTGAAACTGAGGAACGATAGCATTGTGGTCGATAAGGAGTGGTCTGTCATCGAAATATCGGTAAAACGCATCATAGAGGAGGTCGTCAAAATTCGGCGTAAGGGTGTGTGGGACGTATGCATCATCGCCTTCCATCAGAGCCGCGAGAATGATATGCTCACGCTTTGGTTCGCTTTCTGCGACAAGGTTGCGAATGAAACGTCTACGTTCTTCATATATCGGATAACGTTCTTGAAACCAGAATCCGTATTCACCGCCCTTGGGAACATCCTTTTCCATCAATTCAATCCAATTGTCTTTATCCATGTCGGGGTCCGCATGCTCGTAGCATTCAGTTTGCCAATTATCGATTAGGTCATATGCGGTATCGATGCCAGCACGCTTCTACATTCCTGCCCCGATTAAAAAGGCATAATTACCGTTACAGAACCTGAACGAGCGAATCAAGTCATCAACAGTGCGTTCTTTTATTTCGCCTTCAGAACCGTCATTCATTTCATTGTGTATGACAGCATTCGGTATATAAATTCTAGGGGATTTCTCCGACGACCGACTTGGCCAAGAAAATCCCGTGAAGTAGGTAGCTGATTTGATGGTTATTATATATATCGGTTTTTGAATACAACTTATACTGCCGTAATAATGGTATCTATAAGAAGTCTTGTCTCAATCCAAGACACCTCTGGATTCTAAACAAGCCAAAATTACAGAGTCAGAACGGTTAAAAATACCAAGCGGTTTCATTTCTGATGTAACGGTTCGCAGGAAGACGAACGCGATGGGTCTAGCATCGCGGCTGAGTTCGCGGACCCTTGGTGACACAGGCTCCGCGAGTAGTCCTGCACCGACCAGCAACAGCTATCGCCACAGCACCATGCAACACTCCCTAATCCCACCGCAAGAGCGTATCGCTTCCCAATCAGTCGAGCGTCAACTCGCCCTCAAGGTACGCCCGGCCACGCCAATTAATCGAATAGTAGCCGGGGTCCTCGCGCTCGACCAACTCTGCATCCTCCAACTCTCGACAGACCTGACCGATGTAATTGCTGTTTTGATAGCCAGCGCTTCGGGTGAGACATTTCGGAGAGAGACGCATCAAATCAGACCGAGAGCTATCGGGGGTGTCCAATGCCAGCAAATCAAGAACAGCCCGATGTGCATCAGTCGGGCCGTCCTTCTCAAGTGCCATAATCTGCGATTCTGGGCGCTTAACTTTACATTAAGTGATTTCGCGCTACAACATTGCATAGGCGTTGCTAGCATTGCAGGTGCAAGGCCAGATTTAAGTTGTGTCAGTTATGAACTGGAAACCAACGGGAACGAGACGCGGATTCGACGCTCTCGGTTTGACGCATCGCAGAAACGATGCGGACCCGATGGGCCTAGCATCGGGGTCCGCGGTTCGCTCCCGTATCTAGGGTACGGAAGCATGTTCGCATTCACCGACGCGGGACTTGAATCCCCCGCACGAGTAGCGGATAGTCCGTCAATCGCACTCACCGGCAGTCAGGGAGGTGTGGCGGCATGACGGCCGACACAGTCTCGCTCACCGACCTGCGGGCGTTCGAGCGCGACCTGTTGTACGCTGTCTGCGCGCTCGAAGACGGTGAGCCGCCGAAAGGTCTCACTATCAAAGCGCGTCTCGACAGCGAGTACGGTGAGGACCTCAACCATAGTCGGCTCTATCAGAATCTCGACCGACTCGTCGAGCGCAACCTCATCACGAAAGGCCGGAAGGACGACCGCACCAACGAGTACGCGACGACCGACCACGCCCGACAGCTTCTCGTCGAACACGCCCAGCGCTGCGCCAGCGCGGTCGGCCTAACCGGAGGTGACCTCGCATGACGCAAGCCATTGAGTTCGGTCCGGACCTAGACGAGGCTATTCCGGAGACGTTCGATGTCTGCGAGGACTGTGGCACGCCCACTGTCCAGCTTTCCTCGCACACCTGTCCCGACCCGGATACAGTCGCTGACCCGTCGCGAGAGGAACTCGACCGGCGCACCGAACAAGACCCCTTCCCGGACTCCGAGACCGTCCTCATCCAGCAGGCCCGTCGAGCGACGAGTTACGCCTACCACGAAACCGACACGAACAACCAACCGCTCTGTCCGGCGACCACCGACAACGGACTCGAGCAACTCACCCGTATCGAAGCCCAAAACAAGCGGTACGCGCCCTGCCAGTTCTGTCACCGCATCCGCCGAGCCAACGCGGACACCGGAGGTGGCCAGTGATGTTGAGCCGTCGGAGACGGATTGCGAGCGACCTGACGAGTTACAAGCGCGACCTCCTCTGGGCTGTCCACCGGGCGAACCACACGGAAGAGAAAGAAACTCCCGTCGGGGCTGACGTCAAACGAGAACTCGAAGCGCTCGGCCAGACGAATACTGAAGGCGGCCAGTTCTATCCCCGTCTGAACGAACTCGTCGATAGTGGTCTCGCCACGAAGGACGACCATCCGAACGACGCTCGCGGGTTCACCGTGGAGTTGACCGAGGACGGGAAGGCCATTTTGAGTGAGTTGGTCCTGCGGACTGCCGAGTCGCTCGACATGGACGTCCCTGAGTGTGCGCTCCCAAGCTCCGACGTTCGCCCACGAACGCGAGGTGAGACCTGATGGTTGCGAGTAGAGCGCTGTGGGCCACGCCACGGCGACTTCTCGGGGGTATCGAGGACGGCACGACGTCCAGCAACACGTAGGCCGTCACTCGCACACCCCATGCCCAGCGACAAGCTCACCCCCACGCGCAGAGTCCACTCTACGTCCATCGGCCGTCCACGCGCCATCCCGACAGTCCAAGAGTCCGGCGTCCATCCAGACCGACCGCGTCTCTCCGCGCACACGTCAGCGGACGGCGTGACTGGCTCTGAGAGCTGTAGGGAGGTGGGTCGATGACCTACCATGTCGTCGGCTGTAGCACCTGCACCGACTACTGGCTCGCCGAAGATATCCGCGGGCAGGCCACCGCCGACTGCCCGCACTGCGGCACGACTCACGAGACGGCGACGTTAGACAGCAAGTACGAAGGCGATGAGCGCGCGGTTGCCGCGGAAGCCCGCGCACAACTGGTTGCACGAGCCGCCGACCACTACGACGCCTACCGTGACTTCAAGGACACCCACGGCCCGTACGCCGAGCAAGAACAAGAAGTCGAATCAGGATTCGACCTCGTCGAGTGGCGCACCGACTTCCTCTCCGACAAAGCAGAGAATGTCTTAGCCGAGTATTACAACCTGCTCGCCGACGACGCCACAGAAATTTTTGCCGAGTACCACAACCTGTACGCCGACGAAGCCACGGATGTTTTCGACGGATATCACGACCTGTACGCCGACGAAGCCATAGATGCTTTCGCCGAGTATCACGACCGGTACGCTGCCGAAGTTGAGCGTGCTCTCTCCGAGGACCCCGATGTGGACACAGAGTTGGACCGTGGAACCGACGGGTCGATACAGGTCAAACACGAGACGCCGCCGGTTGACGCCGTCCCAGTCACAGTAGATAAACCAATCTCCCGGCTTTCGCGAGTCGTCATCGACAACGACTGTATTCAGCAGGCTATCCTCACCGTCCTCGAGGACCTTGCCGCCGACTACCCATCCCACGAACTCCGGACCGTCCTCGAAGCGAACGACCTCAACCTCTCCGAGACCGACCTTGCCGCGCTCGCCACCCAACTCCACAAGGGCAGTGAGCGCGCCGCACTCACCATCATCGACCGACTCCAGCACGTCGCGACCGGCAGGTCCAGTACCGACGACGCTCATATCATCCCCCGACTACTCGCACTCAGCACCGAGACACCAACTATCGCGGCGACAGTCACCGACGAGTTCTGGGAATTACGGGCAAGCCAGCGCCGGACTGTCGCGGACTACCTCACCGCCCTGTCCGCTGGCACCGACCTCGTTCTTGTCGGTCCCCGACTCACACTCCGCAACCTACACGACGACCAAGGCACGCGCCTCCCCGTTAGCCGAGAAGACATCACATCCGCTGGTAGCCACCGGACCGAAACCATCGAGACGGCACAGCAAGCCCTCAGCCGGGACAGTCCGGAAGAACAAGTCCTACGCTGGCTAGCGGACCAAGATAGCGAGACGCTTAGCTATTCTGCGCTGGATAGCAAGCTGACCGTCTCGGATAGTCGCCGCCGCCAACTCGTTGGCCATCTCCGCGACCTTTGCCTCGTTGATACCTTCGGTCCACGAACCAACAAACACGTGGAACTCCTGCCCGCGGGCCGCACGTATCTCGACTGGGTGGACGAGCAACTCGCCCGCCAGCAAACCCTCGAAGCGTCCGTTAGCGGCGTGTTGGATTCGTCCGACGATAGCCGTGTAACCCCGCGTGCACACGACGGGGGGAGGGAGGAAGCCGCCGACCGCACCCGCCTTCCCCATCTCCACACCGTCCAACCGCTCCCCCGTTGGAACGCCACTGCATCTGCCGCCTCAACCCCCGAAAACGGCGTTGCCATCGTGGACTACCCTCTTAATCCACAAGCCGACCGCGGCAGTCCCCGATGGTACTACGACTACCAGCAGGACCGCCTCACTGTCGGTGCAGAATTCGACGGGCCACTCCAATACTGGGTGTGTATTGCCCGAGCGTTAGCAAGTCCGCGGACGTTCGCCGCCGTCCTCGATGATGGCGACCGCCTCGACGAAGACGACACCTTCTCAACGTTCCTTACGGACCACCGCCACATTCTCCGTGATTCGCGGTGTCTCGCACATCTCCCCGACGCGGTAGAGGACGGCGCAGACTACCTCGATGAACTCCAAACCGCGGAAGAACACCTCTGCGAGTTGACACGAGACCTCGCCCACGGCGACTTCGAAGGCTCCGAAGCCGAGTTCCGTTCGACAATCACCCGCGAAGCCCTCGGTCTCGCTGGTACGATGGTTCATCTGCTCGACCTCGTTGACGTTGAGGTCGTCCGGCAGGTCCGGCTCCCCACTCAGAACTCCGGCCGAAACGACATCCTCCGAGACGACCGGCGCGAAACACTCGTCCAATCGCTCGCGACCGGCATCGCTATCCAGTCGAAATACGGTCACGCTGCCATCTACCGCCAACTATTCGAAACCCGCGACAAGAAACGTGACGCCGCAATTGTCCCGTCCGTCGACTACGACGACCCATTCGGCGAACTGATTGGGTCGGTCTGCATCGTCGGCAACCTCGGCGACAGAGAACTCGCACTCGCCGAGGACCTCCGCAACCGTCTCCGGATGCCACAGGAACTCCACGAGGATGCGCCCGAAATCCAAGTGCGAGTGCCGGTTGTCGCGACGGACGACCTTGACCGGACGGCATTCGCAGCGGCGGTCGAACGGATGTGTGCGGCGAAAAACCTCTCGCCGACGCGGAGTGCAGTCTCAGTTCTGCGACTCTTTACTGCCACGCCGTTCGATGCCGCGGCCGCAATCTGTGGACTCGACCCCGAGAGTCGCCGACGCGATATCCGACTCGACGAAATCCGGTACGGTCTCGCAGTCGTCGGTGACGCCCGGATTCTCCCGTGGGAAACACCGGGCGTCCAAGCCCTTGTCACGACGCTCCTGACTGCCGAGAACCCGCTGTCCGTGACCGAGTTAACTGACCGCGCAGGCGTCGACCGAACAACGTGGTACGACCACCGCGACCGTCTCGTTGCACTCGACCTCGTCCGGGAAACCAGCGCCGGGGTTCGGCTTGCGCTTCCGTTTCGGGGAAGTGGAGAGTCCGACGTCCGGCCGTGGTTCACTCGCCGCGATACGCGCCGCGATGACGTTCGGGTGGCATCTGTCGGAGGGGTTGTTCTCGAACTACTAGATGAACTCACGCCAGATAGCGAGACAATCCAAACAGTTTCAGCGGCGCTCCAGCACCCAGTCGATATCGACGAGTTACAGGACGCATGGCCGGACCTCGATGGGTGGCTCTCGACAATCCAAATAGCAACTGCTGAAACTATGGACTCCTTGGATGACTCACCGGAGTTCGTGGTGTTCGGTCGGCAGCCGGACCAGTTCAGTCTCCAAGTCGCGGCCACAGGGAGAATCCAAGGCCGGGGCAACCATGCATCGTCTCCCTAATCAAAGACGAGGTCGCGCAGGCCACCGTACATCTGGAACTCCGCGGACTCTTGGAGGGTGAAAATCACGTCGATGCCGCTTCAGCCCCACAAGGGTACATCTGGAACATTTACTTTCCTACACGTACTTAACTAATGTCTTAGCTTCAACCCCACAAGGGTACATCTGGAACTCGGACCTGCTGGGCGGTGAGGCCGCACCTCTGGCAGACGCTTCAACCCCACAAGGGTACATCTGGAACCCCGCCTGTTTTGGCACAAACCGAGATATAGGCGTTGCTTCAACCCCACAAGGGTACATCTGGAACCG
>NZ_VSLZ01000013.1 GCF_010747475.1 Halorussus sp. MSC15.2
CGACCACGACGACTACCGAGACTCCGACGACCACGACTCGGACAACCACCACCACAACCGCACAACCCGGGATTCAGGCTGATACGACCACGACGACGACCGAGCAACCAACGACGACCACTGAACGGCCGACGACGACACCACAGACGACTACGACGACCGAACAGCCCACGACCACCACCACGACCCAGACGACAACCACCACGACTACAGACCGACCGACGACCACGACGACTCAGACGACTACAGAACGAACCACGACAACCACGACGGCACTGACGACGACCACGACCACCGAACAGCCCACGACAACGACGGCACAGACGACCACGACGACAACGGTGACCGGTGATTCGGCGGCCGTCACCCTCGCCAATCAGACCGCCGACGGGCAGGTCACCGTCGCGGCCGCCGACCTGCCCGAGGGCGGGTTCGTCGCGGTCTACGACCGGAGCGGGAACCTCGTCGGCGTCTCGGAGTACCTCGCTCCCGGCGAGTACGAGGACGTGCCCGTGCCGGTCAACGAGTCGCTGTCCGGCCAGCAGGTGGTGTTCGCCGCGGCCCATCGCGACACCGACGGCGACCGAACCTTCGGATTCGTCGAGTCCGGCGGACGGGTCGATACGCTGTATCTCGACCCCGACGGCGAGATAGTCACCGACCCCGCAGTCGTCGAGTTCCCGACGGACAACGCGACGGCGACGACAGCGGGATAGCCCACTTTATTTCGACGCTTCTATAGGTCGGCGGTGACCTCGTTGTGGCATGGGAAGTCACGGCAGGACCGCAAGCACGGCAGGGGGACCCCGGCTACCCGACGCGGTTCCGTTCGACCTGACGACCGTGACGCGACTCAGTTGGGAGTTAGGGTCGCAGGTCGTCTCGGACGCGACGCGACTGTCCGAGTGGGAACACGCCACGTCGGGACGGAGGCTCGCCGTCTACGACGCAACCGACCACACCGTCGTCCTCGGCGTCCGGACGCCGGTCGGGCGCGAACGCTTCTTCGGAGCGACGAAGCACGACGTGGACGCGAAGCGGTCGCGCCTCCGCGACGCCGAGAACTGGCGGCGATGCGAGTAACAGAGAACCGAATCGAGCGCGGTTTTCGCGTCTATCGGGCGTAGAGTTTCTTCCCGAGGAGCGGCGCGAGCGTGACCCCGTCGTCGGGCGAGACCGCGGCGTAGGGCCGCGAGACCGGGCCGAAGACGTCCACCACGCGACCGACCTCGTTCAGTTGCTCGTCGATGGCCTGCGTGCCGACGTTCGGGGGGTCGTCGTCGGGACACCGGACGACGGCGAGACCCTGCGCCGTCCGGACGACTTCGCCGAGCGCCTCCATCACTCTCGGAGCGCCGCGACGTACGCCGCGACCGCCTGAATCAGGTCGTTCTTCGTCGAGTCGTCGGCGTTCTGGACCAGCACGCGACCCCGCTCGTTCCAGTTCTCGCGGGAGTAGGCCTTGTCGCGTTCGATTATCGCGTCGTAGCCCACCTGCTGGACTGCCTGAGCGATTTCGTCCACCGTCGGCTCCTCGACGGCCATCTCGGCGGCCACCCGGCGTCCCTCGTTGCGACTCTTCGCCGCGTCGAAGTACGCAGGCCACAGCACTTTCTCGACCATACGTCAACGTCTCTCCCCGGCCGTTAAACACCTTAGGAAAACAGCGAACGGAACAGCGCGTTCAGGGACGACGCGCGAGCAGGGCCGCACCGGCGAGCGCGCGAGCGTCGCGGAGACGCCGAACCCGGGGATGCTCCCCGACGAACTGTCGGTCGCGGTCGCAGTCGTCGTGTCCGCCTGCATCGCACCCTCTTCGGTGGTCGTCTCGGGCGCTTCAGTCGTCGTCTGGGTCGTGTCAGTGGTCTCGACCGTCGTCGTGGCGTTGGCCGCCGCGTAGGCCTCGGGGTGGAACGCCTTCGCCATCTGCACCACGGCGTTGACGACTCGCGGTGCGGGCTGGCTGATGTTCTCGTTGGTGACCGTGATGACCTGGTCGTTCTTCACCGCCGCGGTGCCGTTGTAGGCGTCGGTCTTCGGGTAGACGCCGTACTGGCCGATTTGGACTATCCACTCGGGGTTCTGCTGGACGATGACCTCCTCGCTTATCTGGCCGTAGCCCGAGATGTTCGCTTCGGCCGCGATGTTGGTCCCACCGGCGAGTTCGACCATGTTGCCGATGAAGGTGCCCGCTCCGGCGGTGTAGCCACCGCCCACGGAGACGAACACGCGCGGTCGCTCGGAGTTCTCGACCGCCTGCCGGACGGTCTCGATTCGGTCTTTCATGGACGCGACCGTCTCGTTAGCGGCTTCGCAGTTCCCGGTGAGTTCCCCCGTCAGTCGGGTCTTGGCGTAGATGTCCTCGACCGAACTGGCGAACCCGAACCGGAAGACGGTCAGTCCGGCGTCGCGGAGTCGCTGGACCGTCTCGTTCGAGATGACGTTCGGTGCGAGGACGAGGTCGGGTTCCGTCGAGACGACCTTCTCGACGTTGACCTGCGTCTGTCCCGCGCCGGAGACGTTAGTACGGGACTCGGCCCCCTCCAGATACGAGGCGTACTGCGAGACGCCGACGACCTGTTCCTTCCCGCCGATTTCCCACATCGTCTGGGCCGCGCTCGGCGAGAGCGTGACGACTCGTTCCGGTTTCTGTTCGACCGTCACTTCGGTTCCCGTCGCGTCCGTCTCCGTGACGGGGAACGAACAGTCCGCCTGCGCCGCGCTCGCTCGGACGTCGGTCCCGACGTCGGCGTCGGTCCCGGTCACGGCCGTCGCACCCACCGGAGCGACGCCCGCCGCGAGCAACAACAGTACCGCAAACACGCTCGTGACCTTCTGTCTCATGCGTTTCCCACTCCGACCGTGTCCAATAAGTATTTACCTAAAGCAAACTGGCTTTCAGGTGATGCGACAGGGTGCGCGAGTCGTCGGATGGTCGTCCGGACTAGCCGCCGCGCTGGGGGTCGTGGTGGTGGTGAGCGCGGCCGTCGGCCCGGTGCCCATCGACTACCTCGTGGTGGCGAAGGTGTTGCTGAACGCGCTCGCAGTACCCGCGGGGGTCGGCGTCGCCGACCGGACGCTCCGAATCGCGGGACTCGCCGTCACGATGCCCGTGCCGACCGTCGAGTTCGCGCCGATATTTCACTTCGCCGCGCCCGATACCGCCCGGACCATCGTGATGACGCTCCGCCTGCCACGAATCGCGCTCGGGGCGGTCGTCGGACTGGCGCTCTCGACCGCTGGCGTCGTCATGCAGGGGTTCTTCCGGAACCCGATGGCCGACCCCTCGATAATCGGGGTCTCGTCGGGCGCGGCGGTGGGCGCGGTGGCGACCATCGCGCTCCCGCTGGCGGTCCCCTTCTCGCTCCCGACCGCCGCCTTCGTCGGCGCTATCGCGGCCGCGTTCGGAGTCTACGTGCTGGCGACGGAGGACGGCCGGACGCCGGTCGCCACCCTCCTGCTGGCGGGCGTGGCGGTCCAGACGTTCCTCGGCGCGGTGGTCTCGTTCCTGCTCCTCCAGACGGGCGAGAGCATGGAGCGGGCGGTGTTCTGGCTGATGGGCCACCTCCACCTCGCGTCGTGGGAGGACGTGCGACTCGTCCTCCCGGTCGCGGTCCTCGGATTCGCGGTCCTGATGGCCTACGCCCGGGACCTGAACGTCCTCCTGCTCGGCGAGGAGGACGCTCACGCGCTCGGCGTGGAGGTTGAGTGGACCAAGCGCCTCCTGCTGGCGGTCGCCAGCGTGATGACTGGCGCGGCGGTGGCAGTCACGGGCGTCATCGGCTTCGTCGGTCTGGTGGTGCCCCACGTCATGCGACTGCTGGTCGGCCCGGACCACCGAATCCTGCTCCCCACGTCGGCGCTCGCTGGCGCGACGTTCCTCGTCGCCACCGACACCGTGGCGCGTTCGGGCACGGCGGAACTCCCGGTCGGCATCGTGACCGCGTTCCTCGGCGCGCCGTTCTTCCTCTACCTGCTCCGCAAGCGGGAGGTGCACGCGCTGTGAACCGACGTTTCTACCGGCGGCGAAACTACCACTTCCGACAGGGTTGCGCTCGACTCGTCGTACCACGGTCCGGGTGGACTGAAAGGGGCCGCCCGGTTGCGTTTACGTGGTCGTCTGGCCGACCCCTATCTGCGTGCGGTTTGCGCAGATATGTCGGCCAGCGACCGCGACCGGTCGGGGGCTTTCTAAACGGTCTCGACGGAGCCTGTAGACCCTGCTTCAGTGCCGGAATGAACACCGAGAGGAACGTTTCTGCGGAGAACTAATCATGATAGAGATAGACGACGTCGCGGTCGAACTCGGCGGGAACCGCATCCTCGATGGGGTGACGACCACCGTCGAGGACGGCCAGTTCGTCGGTCTGGTCGGGCCGAACGGCGCGGGCAAGACGACCCTGCTCCGGACCATCAACGGGGTCGTCGAACCCGACCGCGGCGAGGTCCGGGTCGGCGGCGACCCGGTCGCCTCGCTCTCGTCGAAGGAGACGAGTCGCCGGGTCGCGGTCGTCCCGCAGGACACGACGCTCTCGTTCGACTTCCCGGTCGAGGAGGTCGTGGCGATGGGCCGCCACCCCTACCGGTCGCGGTTCTCGGGCGGCGCGGAACCGGCGGACGGTCCGTCCGACCGCGAGCGCGTGACCGCCGCGATGGAGCGCACCGAAGTCTCGGCGTTCGCGGACCGCTCCATCACCGCGGTGTCGGGCGGCGAGCGCCAGCGCGTCCTGCTGGCGCGGGCGCTGGCCCAAGACACCCCCGCGCTCCTGCTGGACGAACCCACTGCCAGCCTCGACATCAACCATCAGGTCCGGACGCTCGAACTCGTCCAGGAACTGGTGGACGAGGACGACAAGACCGTGGTGGCGGCCATCCACGACCTCAACCTCGCGGCCCACTACTGCGACGAACTCCGCCTGCTCTCGGGCGGCCGTGTCCGCGCCAGCGGCGACCCCGAGACCGTCCTCGCCGAGGACCACCTCGAAGCGGCCTTCGACACGCGGGCGGTGGTCTCCAGCCATCCCGTGACCGGTTCGACCTACGTCACGGCCCTGCCCGAACGCCCGGTCGAACGAGAGGGCCGCGTCCACGTCGTCGGCGGGGGCGGGACCGTCTCGCGCCTGCTCTACGTGCTGTCGGCCGCGGGCTACGAGGTGTCGGTCGGCGCGCTCAACGAGGGCGACTCCGACCTCGATACCGCGCAGTCGCTCGGTCTCGACGCCGTGACCGAGGAACCGTTCGCCCCGGTCGGCGACGACGCCCGCCGCGCGGTCGAGTCCCGAGTTCGGGAGGCCGACGTGACTGTACTGGCTGACGTGGAGGTCGGTGCGGGCAACCTCGCCAACCTCCGGGCCGCCCGCGAGGCCGACTCCGTGGTCGTAGTCGAGGAACGGCCCTTCGAGGAGCGCAACTACGCCGGGAGCGACGCCGCCGCGCTCTACCGGGAACTCTGCGAGCGCGGGCGCGTCGTCGGCCCGGACGAACTCCTCACGGCGGTGGAGGCGGCGGTGGACCCGCCGAGCGAGCGCGCGGGTCGGGCGGCCGAGTGAGCGGTCGAAGTCACAACTGACTTGTCAGCAGTGCCGGAACTCGACGACGATGCCCTCCACTGTCTCCCGACGGGAACTGCTGGCGGCCGGTGTGGCGGTCGGCGTCGCGGGGTCGAGCGGTTGCCTCGACGCGATTCGCGGTTCGTCCCGAGACCGGACCGACGAGCGACGACTCAAACTACTCCTCCACGACGAGTCGGCGACGCTCCGCGAGAAGTACGTCGCCGACCTCGAGGGGAACCGGCCCGAGTGGGACGAGGAAGCCTTCGCGGCCGCGCTCGACGGCGAGTCGTACACGACCCAGTACCGCGAACCCTTCTACGCGCGAGACGAACCCAAGTACGCCGAGCGCGACGGGACCTACTACCGACTCGGGTCCGTCGTCGTCGGCGAGGCGACGGCGACTCGTCCCGTCCTGCGACTCACCTCGGTCGGACGGCCCGACGAACTGGATTCGGTGCCCGACCACGTCGCACACGACGACCTGCCCGAGACCGACCGACGGGCGGTCAAAGTCGCCCAGATGGCGGCCCGCGCTCGCGCAACCCGGGCGGCGTTCCGCGACGTCTGGTCCAGCGCGGCGGCTACGTCTACCGCGACGAGCGACGGACGGCGGACAGTCGCCTCCTCGGTGAGTCGGGACCGAGCCACGTCGAGTACCGTGACAGAATCTACGCGGTCGAGGTGTCGCGCGAGACGTTCCACGAACCGGTGTATCGCGCCGAGGTGGAACCGGTCGCCGAGTCGCCCGACGAGATGGAGGCGGTGCTTCGCGCGCAGTTCGTCGAGGGGCGGTTCGACCGCCGCGACCTCTCCGAGGAGGAACGCTCGATTCTCCGGGCGGCGCAGGGCAACAGCGGGTACAGCGAGTCCCACCCGTACTCCGTCGCGTACCGGTCGCTGCTGAAGCGACTCGGCCAGCGCGCGTACCTCGACGGAAACGTCGAGAAGGACGCGCCAGCGGACTCGACTCGCCACGAGATACTCCGGTACGACGACGAGTACCACGAGTACTGGTTGCGGTTCGTCGGGACCGAACAGTGACCGCGTCGCGGGAGTCGTCGGACCCGACTCCCGCCGCGACCCGCTACCGGGTCACCTCGAAACGTGCTAGTTCGCGGCGAGTTCGTACTGCTGGGCCAACTCGAACAGCATCAGCGCCGCGAACGTGCTGGCCGCGAGCAGCACCAACCCGGTGATGCCGACCTCGACGTTGGGCGCGGCCACGCTCGCGGTGCCGAGTAATACGCCCGAAACCAGCGCGGCGAGTATCCGGACCGGTCGGGGGAGGTTCGCACACCGCTGGGCGAGCGTCGGGTCGAGTCCGACGATGCGGGTCCAGACCACGTAGAGCGAGACGACGAACAGGAAGGCGAGCAGACCGACACCCAGCAGGAGGGCGAACTTCGCGGGATACATCTCCTGTTTCCAACAGCGTAAGGGTTCATACATAAGTGCATCGGTGATAGGTCTCGGTTCCGAGAGTCAGACTCGGGACGTCTCGGTGTCCGTGTGGCAGTCGGAGTCGGCGCGGCAATTATGTGACTCGCGCCCTGAGAGGGCGGTATGGAACTCGCCGACCGTTCGGTCGTCATCGTCGGGAGTGGCTTCGGTGGTCTCTCGACCGCCTGCTACCTCGCCGACGCGGGAGCGGACGTGACAGTCGTAGAGAAGAACGAACAGGTGGGCGGTCGGGCGAGTGTCCTCGAACGGGACGGTTTCAGATTCGATATGGGTCCGTCGTGGTATCTGATGCCCGACGTGTTCGAGCGCTTCTTCGGCCACTTCGACCGGCGGCCGAGCGACTACTACGGACTGGAGCGGTTGGACCCACACTACAAGTTGTTCTTCAAAGACGGCGACGAGATGACGGTCACCGCCGACCGCGAGGCGACCAAGGCCACCTTCGAGGAGTACGAAGACGGCGCGGGCGCGGCCCTCGACGCCTACCTCGACGAGGCCGAGGAGACCTACGACATCGGGATGGAACACTTCGTCTACACCGACCGCCCGCGGTTCCGCGACTACGTGGACTGGGACGTGTTCAGGCACGCCCGCGGACTGACGTTCCTCGGGTCGATGCGCGACCACGTCGCGGAGTACTTCGACCACCCGAAACTCCGGCAGGTGATGCAGTACACCCTCGTCTTCCTCGGCGGGTCGCCCAAGAACACGCCCGCGCTCTACAACCTGATGAGCCACGTCGATTTCAACCTCGGCGTCCACTACCCAGTCCGCGACGAGGAGGAAGATTCTCCCGGCGGGATGGGCGTCGTCGTGGACGGCATCGCCGAAATGGGCGCGGAGATGGGCGTCGAGTACCGGACCGACAGCGAGGTCCAGTCCATCCTCGGGTCGGCGGGTAACTTCCGCGTGGAAGTCAATGACGGATACCTGCGGAGCGACTTCGTGGTCAGCGACGCCGACTACGCCCACACCGAACAGGAACTGCTCCCGCCCCAGAGTCGCCAGTACGACGCCGACTACTGGGAGTCGCGAACCTACGCCCCCTCGGCGTTCCTGCTCTACCTCGGCGTCGAGGGCGACGTGGACCCGCTGGCCCACCACTCGCTGGTCCTGCCGACCGAGTGGAACGACCACTTCGACGGCATCTTCGAGGACCCCGCGTGGCCCGAGGACCCGGCGTACTACCTCTGCGTGCCGAGTCAGACCGACGACACCGTCGCGCCCGAGGGCCACAGCAACCTGTTCGCGCTGGTCCCCATCGCGCCCGGACTGGACGACGACCCCGAGACCCGGGAGCGCTACCGCGAGTTCGTGCTGGACGACATCGCCGAGAACACCGGCGTGGACCTCCGGGACCGCATCGTCGTGGAGGAGCAGTTCTCCGTCTCCGATTTCGCCGACCGATACAACTCCACTCGGGGCACCGCGCTCGGACTCGCCCACACCCTCCGCCAGACCGGCCCGCTCCGGCCCGGCCACCGGTCCTCGGAGGTCCCCGGACTCTACTTCACGGGGTCGTTCACCACGCCCGGCATCGGCGTCCCGATGTGTCTCATCAGCGGTCAGCACACCGCCGACGCCCTGCTGGAGGACTACGGCGAGTAGCCCCATGCTCGACTCTCGACCGACCACGGCGCTTGGCTACCTCCTGACGCTCTCGCGGCCGCGGTTCTGGCTCTACCTCGCGGGACCTGTCCTCGTCGGGGTCGCCTACGGCGCGTCGTCGGTCGCGGACCTGTTCGCGCCGAGCGCCGTCGCGCTGTTCGCGTACTTCCTCGTGCCCGCCAACGTCTACCTCTACGGCGTCAACGACGCGTTCGACGCCGACGCGGACGCGGAGAACCCGAAGAAGACGGGCGAGGACGCGCGGGAGGCACGGTTCCGCGGCGGACTCGGCGTCGCCGCAGTCGTCGCGGCCTGCGGTCTCGCGGGTCTGGCGTTCGTCGTGGTTCTCCCGCCGGGCGCGACAGTCTGGGTCGTCGGATTCCTCGTTCTCGGCTACGCCTACAGCGCGCCGCCGTTCCGACTCAAGACCGTCCCGCCGCTGGACTCGGTCTCGAACGGTCTCTACGTCCTGCCGGGCGCGGCCGCCTACGTCGCGCTGGCGGGCGAGCAACCGCCCGCGCCCGCGCTGGCGGGCGGGTGGCTCTGGGCGATGGCGATGCACACCTTCTCGGCGGTGCCCGACATCGACCCCGACCGCCGGGCCGGGATTCGGACGACGGCGACGGTCCTCGGCGAGCGCGCGACGCTGGCGTACTGCGGGGTCTGCTGGCTGGCGGCGGCCGCGGCCTTCGGTCTGCTCGACGCTCGGGCCGGGGCGCTCCTGCTGGTCTACCCCCTGTTCGCGGCGGGAGTCGCGGAGACCGACGTGAGCGTCTCGCGGGCCTACTGGTGGTTCCCCGCGCTCAACACGCTGGTCGGGATGGCACTGACGCTCGGCGGTCTCTGGGGGGTCGTGCGTGGATAGTTCGCCGACCGACGAGTCGTCGGTGGACCGTCGGCGAATCGAAGCGGCCCTCTCGGCGCTCGTCCGGAAGAATCGGTTCACCATCGCGGTGGTGTTCCCCCTCGTCGGGGCCGCGCTGTTCGTCGCCAGTCGCGAGGCGTGGCTCCCGACGTGGCTGGCGATGAACCCGACGCTGGTGCTGTTCGGAACGCTCGTGATGCGCCTCCCGCTGGTGGCGGGTCTCACGCCGCTGGTGGACCGTCGGGCAGGGCTCGGCCTGTTCGCGGTCGCGGCCTACAGCTACGCCGTCGAGTACGTCGGAGTCCACTACGGCGTGCCTTACGGCGAGTTCAGCTACCAGTTAGAACTCGGCCCGATGGTCGGCGGAGTTCCCGTCGGACTCCCGGTGTTCTTCCTCCCGCTGGTGGTCAACAGCTACCTGCTCGTCGTCCTGCTCCTGCCGCGGGCCGGATGGCTCCGGCGGACGCTCGCCGCGCTCGGGGTCGTGCTGGTCGTGGACCTCGTACTGGACCCGGCGGCGGTCGGTCTCGGCTTCTGGCGCTACGACGGCGGCGGCGTCTACTACGGGGTTCCGCTCTCGAACTTCGCAGGGTGGGTGCTGAGCGGTCTGGTCGCCATCGCGCTGGTCGAGTGGGGGTTCGACCGGGACGCGCTGGCGGCCCGGCTACGGGACTGCGAGTTCGCACTCGACGACTTCGTGAGCTTCGTCGTCCTCTGGGGCGCGATGAACGTCTACTTCGGCAACTGGGTCGCGGTGGCGCTGGCGGTCGGCCTGTCGGCGGGACTGGTCCGCGCCGACCGTTTCGACTTCGTGGGACTCGGCCGCGAGCGTCCCGAGCAGAGCTGACTGTATCGAACATCCGGTCGAAAAACGGACGCCTCGGCCGAACTCAGTCGGCCTGCGGCGTCCCGTCCTGATGCTCCGGACCCGCGCGAACGCCCTCGTCTTCGGGAATCGCGCTCACGGCCCGGAACACCGTCACCGGGTCCCGCGAGCGCTGCCAGTGCCACCGCGTCTTGACCCAGAGCCACGCCGCGCGTACGGCACCCACCTCGGGCGGCGACGAGAACACGTCGTAGTCGAGCGCCCGGATGAGTCGGTGGTGTTCGGCGTAGAGGACGGCGGCGTACAGCACCGCGAACTGGCAGTCTTGGGGGAGATACTCGATTCCCACGACCCCCTCGCGGTACTTGCGCTCGGTGCGCCTGAGTTCGTGAGCCATCGCGGTCCGGAAGCCGTCGGTCGGGTCGCAACGCCGAACGTCGGACTCCGTGACGTCGTGGCGCTCGCGGGTGTCGCCCGGGAGGTAGATGCGGTCGTGGTCCTCGATGTCCTCGCGCACGTCGCGCAGGAAGTTCGTCAACTGGAACGCTTCGCCGAGCGCGACCGCGTGGGGTTTCGCGCGCTCGGGGTCCTCGACGCCCATCACCGACAGCATCATCACGCCGACCGCCGCGGCCGACCCGCGCATGTACGTCTCCAGTTCGTCGTAGCTCTCCCAGCGACACTTCTCGATGTCCGACAGCATCGCGTCGATGAAGCGTTCGACCTCCTCGTCGGGAATCCCGCGTCGCTCGCGCACCTCCTGAAACGCGGCGAGGACGTCGTCGTCGGTCTCTTCCCTGCCGAGCGCTTGCGCCCGGAGTCGTTCGAGTCGGTCGCGTTGCTCCTCCGGGGGGCGGTCGGTCGCGCCGTCTACGACCTCATCCGCCACGCGGAAGAACGCGTAGAGGACGTACGTCGGGTGGCGGACTCGCTCGGGGAGCAACCGCGTCGCAAAGTGGAAGGTTCTGCCGGTTCGCTGCTGAATCGCCTTGCTTCGTCGGAGTTGTCGGTCGGTGACCATTCTGTCTCCTGTAGTTTTGCAGAGTCCGGCCGAACAGCAGCGCCTCGCAGACTCCGTATAAGGATTCCTCCGAGTTAATTGTTGGCGTGGGAGAAGTCCCCGCCGGGGGACACACTGCGTCTCACCTCGTTCTCCCGGTGGGCGGCGCGTCTGGCATGGCGTAGTTCCGACTCGAACACCCATCGATGAGACGGTCTCAGACCGTGCGCGACCGACGCCTGCCATCACGCATTTCCCCGTCGATATCCTCCATTCGTGCGTATGAGTTCTTCCAACGCCGCTTCCGAGACGGCGGACCGGAGCGGGAACGACCTCGCGGGACGAGTCAGCACGCTGGCGGAGACGGTCGGGCCGAAACTGGCGCGTCACGCCGGGTCCGGCAACCTCGCGGCCGCTTCCGGGGTCGTCTCACTGCTCCGAGCGGCCCGAACCTTCCTGAAGGGGAACCGAAAGCGAGGCGTCCGCCAACTGCTCGGTGGCCTGTTCTGGGTCGGGGTCTCGCTCGCCCAGCGCCGGTCCGGCGGGTCGGGCGACTCCGACGGGCCGGGGAGGTCGAGAGAGCGTCGCTCGGGGACCGACGTCTCCGAGGTGGCCGACATATCGCCGGACGTGGAGGACGCCGTCGAACCGGGCGGTCACGAAACCGACCACGCAACCGGCGAGAGCGTGGTGGACACCACCGACGCCGACATCGAGGAGTCCGACACCGCGCCGGAGGTCGGCGCGTCTCCGGACGTCGCCGGTGACGTGGACGACGAGGACGTGAACCAGCGCGACGTGGCCGAGTCCGCCCCAATCGAAGACGCCGCCGAGACCGGCGACGAAGACGAGACGGAGTCCCAGTCGGACGGCGGCACGGAGTCCGACGCTGAGTCGCAGGCCGGGACGGAGTCGGATTCGGTGACGGAGTCCGAATCCGGGTCGGAAGACGAGACGGGCACGGCGTCCAGGGGCGACTCGGAAGACGAGGAGGCGGCTACCGAGGCGGACGAGCGCGTCGAGACCACGTCGGGGGAGTGAGGACGCCGCGGCCCCGCGAGTTTTACGCCTCACCGTCCAATCGGGAGGTATGGCCGACGAACTGCTCGTCTACGGCTCGTACGGGTACACGGGCGCGCTCGTCGCGCGGACCGCGGTGGAGGAGGGTCTCTCGCCCGTTCTCGCCGGGCGCACCGCCGAGAAGGTAGAGCGACAGGCGACCGACCTCGGTCTCGACCACCGGGTGTTCAGTTTGCAGCATTCCGAGGTGGTCGAGTCGCAGGTCGAGAAGTTCGCCGCGGTGCTGAACTGCGCGGGACCGTTCTCGAAGACCGCCGAACCGCTCTACTCGGCGTGCCTGAACGCCGGGACCGACTACCTCGACATCACCGGCGAAATCGACGTGCTGGAAGCCATCGCGGGACGCGAGGAGGAAGCCGAGGCGACCGGCGTGACGCTGCTCCCGGCGGTGGGGTTCGACGTGGTTCCGACCGACTGTCTGGCGGCGTACCTCCACGAGGAGTTGCCGTCGGCGACCCGCCTCTCGCTGGCTATCGACGGACTCGGGACGTTCTCGCCCGGCACGGCGAAGTCCATCGTGGAGGGGTTGTCGACCACCGGTGCAGTCCGGCAGGACGGCCGGATTCGCACGGTCCCGGCGGCGTGGAAGACCCGCCACCTCGACTTCGGACGGGGCCGCAAACCCGCGGTGTCGATTCCGTGGGGCGATATCTCCTCGGCCTACTACACCACCGGGATTCCGAACATCGAGACGTTCGCCACGGTCCCGGAGTACGCCGCCAAACTGATGCCGAAGACACGGCCGCTCGCGCCGGTCCTCGGGACCAAGTCGGTCCAGAAGGCGCTGAAAGCCGTCATCGACGCGGCGGTGTCGGGACCCTCCGCCGAGGAGCGCGCCCGGAGCGTGAGTCGTATCTGGGGAGAGGTCGACGACGACGATGGAAACCGAGTCACCGCGCGACTACGGACGCCAGACACCTACGACTTGACCGCGAAGACCGCGGTGGAGTCGGCCCGACGCGTCGTCGAGGGAGAGGTCGGTCCGGGGTTTCACACGCCTGCGTCGGCGTTCGGCGCGGACTACGTACTGGAGTTCGACGGTGTAGAACGTGAGGACGCGAGCCAGCGGTCGGCGGTCGGGATGCGAGTGGAGGAGTGACTGTTCGAGGTGACGGAGTTCGGGGTAGAAAGAGCCGGTGGAGGGATTTGAACCCTCGGCCTATTCCTTACGAAGGAATCGCTCTAGCCAGTCTGAGCTACACCGGCGCGTCGCAGTGCGCACTCAAACATAGTCGCAAGAACGGGCTTAAGCGTTCCGAAATCGCCCGACGTTAGCGAGACAGTCGCACGTCGAGACAGACGTTGAGTTCGTGGGGCGCGTACGACCGGACGACGTGTCGCGTCTCGACTTCGACCTCGTACTCGGGTTCCGCCGCCGCCCGAATCGCGGCCTCGCCCGGCCCGAAGGGGTCGTCCTCGTGCTGGATGTCGTAGTAGTGAACTACGCAGTCGTCGCCCGCGAGTTCGACCGCCGTGTCGAGGAACTCGTCGGCGCTGTGGGGGAGGTTCATCACCACGCGGTCGGCCCAGTCGGCGTAGTCCGACGCGACCTCTCCACCACCGTCCGACGACCCCGAGACTACATCTCGCACGTCCCCCTGAATCGCGGTTACCCGGTCGGCAACGCCGTTCCGGCGGGCGTTCTCCCGGAGGTACTCCACCGCTCGTTCGTTCAGGTCCACGCCGACGACTTCCGCGTCGCGCTTGGCGAAGGGGACGACGAAGGGACCGACGCCCGCGAACATGTCGAAGGCGCGCTCGCCCGCTTCGACCTGCTCGGCGACGCGGTTGCGCTCGGTGGCGAGGCGCGGCGAGAAGTACACCTCGGCCACGTCGAGCAGGAACTCGCACCCGTACTCGCGGTGGACGGTCTCCGTGCCGTCGCCGACCAGCACCTCCCAGTCGCGAACGCGGAGTTCGCCTTTGACCTTCGAGGCGCGGTTGACGACCGTCTCGACCGGCAGGTCCGAAGCCATCACGGCGTCGGCGATTTCGCGGGCGGTAGCGGGGTCGTCCTCGTCCAGAATCACGATGTCGCCGAGTCGCTCGTAGGTGGGTTCGAAGCCGAGCAGGTCGGTGGGCGTCTCCGGCGTGTCGCGCTCGCCGACCGACCGCGTCACGACCTCCAACTCCGCGGGCACCGCGTCGGCGTCCGTGACCGGGAGATAGAGGTGACCGTCTCCGACTTCGATTTGGAACTCGTCGGCGAGCAGACCCGCCTCGGCCAATCGCTGGCGGGTCTCCTCGCCTCGTTCGCGCTCGACGCGCACGCACGGCGCTTCCATACCACTCGCTTCTCGCGGCGGGCGGTAAGCGTGACGCTTCGCGGGCGGCAGGCCGCGCCGGTCGCGGTCCCCGCGCTGCGGTGTTCGCGCAGGCGTGTCCCGAAGTCGATGGCCGTTTCGAGCGCGAACACCGGCAGGGACGAGAGCCAGCGATATGCCTCCTGCGACTACGAGACTTCGGCTTCGGTGGACTCCGGGGTGCGCTCGTCGTCGCGCGTCCGGTCGAGGACGTTCATGACCCAGTTGGCCGAGACGCCGTGGACGACGATGGACGCGAGCGCGACGAACCCGATTAGCGCCCAGAGTTTGTCGGCGGCGACGAGTAGCTCTATCTCGCCGAACGACGCCTCGTTGAGCGCGAACGCCAGATAGTAGAACGAACCGATGCCGCGGATACCGAACGACGAGACGACGAGTCGCTCGCTCCACGGCATCGGCGACCCGAGCAGGCCGACGACTCCGGCGAGGGGCCGAACCACGAAGATGAGCGTGAGACCGACCACGACGTCGAGCAGCGTCAGGGGAGCCAGCAGGCCGCCAGCGATGGCCCCGCCGAACAGCACGAGCACGGACGCCATCACGATTCGCTCTATCATCACCGCGTAGTCGTGGAGCGCGACGTAGTACTCGTGCTCCCACTCGTAGTGGCGGAGTTCGAGCGCCGCGACGAACACAGCGATGAAGCCGTAGCCGTGGACGAGTTCGGTCACGCCGTACGTGATGAGGGTGGCCGCCAGCGCCTCCGCGCCCTCCATGACCTTCCCGAGTTGGGTCGTGACGGGTTCGCTGAAGATGAACCGGGCGAGAACTTGCCCGGCGAGGTAGCCCATCACGACGCCGACCACTATCTCGTAGAGGAAGTGGACGAGGAACCAGTCGCCCAACCACCCCAGCGACGACGTCCCGGCGGCCGCCGCCATGGCGATGGCGAGGTGCGTGAACGGAAACGCCAGTCCGTCGTTGAGACCCGCCTCCGAGGTGAGCGCGAACCGGACTTCCCCTTCCTGCTCCGTGGGGTCGGCCTCCTCGTCCATCCCCTCGGTCGGCGGGGACGCCTGCACGTCGGAGGCCAACACCGGGTCGGTCGGCGAGACTATCGCGCCGAGCAGGACGGCGGTCGGCAGGAGCGTTCCCAGCACGCCCCACCCGAGCAGAGCGGTCGCGACGATGGTTAACGGCATCGTGATGCCGAGCAGTCGCCACGTGCTCGACCACGCTCTGGGGTCGAACGGTCGGTCGAGTTTCAGTCCCGCACCCATCAGCGCGATTATCACGACGAACTCGGTGAGTCGCTCGGCGAGTTCCCCGTGTTCGACGGGGTCGGGAACCTCCACCCCCAACGGGAGCGAGAACAGGACCACTCCGGCGGTGACGTATATCAACGGGAACGACATCGGCTTGTCCGAGAGAACTCGCGGCAGTACGACGGCCCCCAAGATTGCGATACCGATGAGCAGTAAGGCGGCTTCGTAAGCGGCCATTCGTCACAACGTACTGTGTTTCGACGTAAATGCCCGTGGGCCAGATGACGGGTCCGGGAGACGTTCCGTCGGCCAGACGACGGTACTACGTCTCGGTTCGCGCCGACTCGAAAGGCTATAGCCGTCCCCGTCCCCTATCGCCTACATGCTCACATTCGTCGGTCTCGGTCTCTACGACGAGCGCTCGATAACCGTCGAGGGCCGGGACGCCCTGCGGAACGCCGACCGCGTCTTCGCCGAGTTCTACACCAGCAGACTCCTCGGCGCGACCGTCGAGGACCTCGAATCCTACCACGACGCCGACATCGAGGTCCGCGACCGCGCGGGCGTCGAACAGGACCCCGAGGACATCCTTCGCGCCGGGAGCGACGGCGACGCGGTGTTCCTCACGGCGGGCGACACGATGATTTCGACCACGCACGTGGACCTCCGACTCCGCGCCGAGGAGCGCGGCATCGACACGCGGGTCGTCCACGCGCCGACCGCCGAGTCCGCCGCCAGCGGTCTGACCGGACTCCAGAACTATCGGTTCGGCAAGGCCACGACGCTCCCCTTCGAGTACGCCCACGGTGCCGACGGCGTCCCCGCCAGCGTCACCGACGCGCTCGACGAGAACCGCGAGCGCGGTCTCCACACGCTGGTCTACCTCGACATCAAAGTTCGCAACGACGAATACATGACCGCCGACCACGCCGCCAGACTGCTCGCCGACGACTACGGCGACGTGCTGGCCGTCGTGGTCGCGCGCGCCGGGAGTCCGGACCCGTTGGTCGCGGCCGACCGACTCTCGAACCTCGCCGACCGCCAGTTCGGCGACCCGCTCCACCTACTGGTCGTTCCTGGAGACCTCCACCACATCGAGGCAGACGCGCTCGCCGAACTCGCCGACGCGCCCGAAGAACTGCTCGACGTCGAGTAGCCGTTCTCACCGGACGAGCGACGACTACCCGCCGTACCGCCGAAGAATCATCTCACAACTCGGAGTACTTCTGCAAACGGGAGTACGGACGAACGGCGTCGCGGGTCACTCGCCGTTCCCGTCCGCGGCGACCGGCCGCTCGGTCCCCACCGCCGCGTGGAGGTCGTACTCGTCGCCGGTCACGACGTAGAGGACGTCCTCGCCGACGGTCAGCAGTTCGGGCACCTCGCGGGCGACGGCCCACGCGATGCCGACCAGCGCGACGACGGAGAGACTCTGAGCGAGGACGCGGTCGGAGATGAAGTACGACACCATGTACGGATTGTCGTAGCCGACCAGCGACATCGTCGGTTCCACGAACACCTGCATCCACTGCTGGCTGAACGCGAGCGTGATGAACACGACTCGGGCGAGGTTCAGCGCCCAGATAACGGGGATAGCGATGGCGATAGCCCGAAGCTTCCGGCGGACGGGGGCGCGAACTGCTGCGATGAGACCGCCGAAGATGGCCATGCTCCCGAGACCCGTGCAGGCAAGCAGGACGTTGATGGTGAACTCGCCGTGGTTCTCGGTGGCGAAGAAGTACGCGCCGCGGATGGTCTCGTCGCGTTGGACGACCTGAAACTCGTAGCCGAGCGACCGCATGACGAACTCGCCCTGCCACGTCACGGTCTCGATGAGCCACTCGTTGGCCGGCGCAATCATCGTGAACGGCATGTAGATGAGACCCATGAACGCGACGGCCCGCGAGAGCAGGAAGAGGGTCTCTCGCCCCTGCAAGAGCAGGTAACCGACGTACAGACAGGCAGGGAGTGCGACGAAACTCAGCGCCCCTTCGATGAAACTCCGCTGTTCGAAGGCGAAGTGAGGGAACAGCGCGAGCCAGAAGACGCCGAAGACGCCCCACGCGCCCGCCGCGAGGTAGCGGGCGCGTCCGCGTCCGCGGTCGTCGTCGTACCAGTCGAGCGCGGTGGCCGCGGCGAACAGTCCAATCGCGAGCCACGCGAGTCCGTCGGTTAACGCCGAAGTCACTGTTAGCGGAGTGAAAGCGTCCCCCGGATAAAGAGTTGACGGCTCCGGTCGGGCCGGGTAACGTCGGCCTACGGGTACGGAAACGGTCCGTTTCGTCCACACGAGCGCAGTCGCTACGGAGTCGAACGCACGAAAAATGGGAACTGCGAAAGACCGGGAAACCCGGTGATTAGTTAGCTATCTAGTTGCTGCGGCGGAGAGCCAGCAGCGCGGCGGCGACGAGCGCAACCATCGAGACGGCGACACCGAAGCCGGGGATACTACCACTCTGTTCGGTGGTGGTGGTCTCCTCGGTGGTGGTCTCTTCGGTCGTGGTCGTCGTGTCCGCGGTCGTCGTCGTCGTGGTCGTCGTCTCCGTCGTGGTCGTCGTGGTGGAGTTCGACGTGGTGGTCGTCGTCGTCTCTGCGGACTCGACAATCACGCCGTCGACCTCGTCACTCGCATCGCCGGACTTGGCGGAGACGGTGACGTCCGTGCCCGTGTCAACGTCGCTGAAGTCGAACGGGGCGACGAAGGTACCGTCGTCCTGAACGGTCGCGGTCGCGGTCCGGACGAAGGAGTCGGACTTGACCTGGACCTGGAACTCCGAGCCAGCAGCGATGCTGGTGTCACCGGAGATGTTACCGGCGACGGGGAGCACGTCGCTCTCGTTCACACCGGTGAAGGAGAGTTCGCGCTCCGTGACGGTGAACGTAGTGTTGGCCGAGCGGGCCTCGTCAGTGACGCTGCTACCTTGGTGGACCGTGAACGTCGCGCGGTACTTGTCGGCCACACTGATGTCGTTGCTACTGGTGTCAACGACAGCGTAGACCGTGTTGTTGGCCGAGTCGAAGTAGACCTCACGCGTCTGGTTACCCTCGAACTCGTTCGGCTGAGCGTTCGCGCCGGGGTTGGTCTGCGTGACGTTCAGCGAGTAGACGTCGCTCGCGTTGAAGTTCGTGCTGAGGTTGTGATGGGTCAGACTGTCGTTACCGTAGAGACCGGACGCGGTGAACTCGACAACCGCGAGGTCCTGCATCGCAACGGAGTCACCCTTGACGACGTTGCTGACGAGGTCGCTCACGTCGCTCGGGAGGTTGCTCGTCTTTCGCGGGTGCTTCCAGACCTGCGCACCGTCAATCGAACCCTCGTTCAGGGAGAGCTGGGTGACGTCGTCCTCACCGTTGACGCCAGTAATCATCTCGTACTGACCCGCGGAGATGGGACTGCCGAGACCGCCCGGGTCGGCCGTCTGGTTGTTGTCCCAGTTAGTGTGAACGCCCTGAATGGAACCACCATTGCTGGCGGTTCCGTGAGTCTTAACGGCGTCGTCACCTTCAACACTCACGAAGTCTTTAACCACACCGCTGTCGGACTTGTAAGTATTGAAGTTGACGGTGACCTCGTTGTCGGTGCCGTTGTCGTAGACCGTGAAGTTGGCCTTCCAGTTGACGTCTTGGCTACCGATGGAGACGTTAGCCTTGTCGCTGTTTTCGAGGTCGATGGTGAACGAGGCGATGTCGCCGCGCTCTTCACTGACAACGCCGCTACCTTGGAAAGTAGCCATTGCGTCGCCACCTGCCGAGACGTTGATGTCGGCTTCGGCGACCGCGCCGGTGTCGTTCACTTCGACTTTGAACGTGTAGTTGCCAGCGTCAACATCCTTGAAGGACGTATTGATCGTCTCAGTCTGGATGGTTTGGATAGCAACACCGTTCTCAGTCCGCTTGGTCGTAATGTCGGTGAAGATTCCCTCAAGCTCCTCAGAACTGAGACCACTCGAGGTAATCGTGGCGTCGTAGTTCGTCCGCTTGGAGTTCAGGTTGAGTTCCGTCTTCGTGGAGTGCTTGTTGTCCACGTCGTCCTCGAAACTCGCGCTGAGGTCCTGCGACGTGACCTTGAAGCTGAGGACTTTATTGTTAGCATCGGTGAGGTTCTGACCGTTCTCGTTCTGGAGGTAGTAGTTGCCTTCCAGACCCTTGGTGCTGAACTTGATGTCGCCTTCACTGTCCGTAACGAACGAGTCAGCGAGGGAGCCATCAGTTTCGTCAATAATTTCGACAGTCGTTTCCGTACTGTTCGCCTCGTCGGTGAAGACCGTCTGTCCCGCCCAGTAACGCTGGCCGGGGTTCAGGTCGAACGCATCGCCCTTCTCGACGTTTCCTGCCGCCGCGGATGCTGCGCCCGCAAAGGCGATGGTGCCGGCGAAAACCGACATTACCAGCATCGCAGCAAGGAAAGCGCCGCGAAGTTTGTCTGTTGTTGTTGTCATGGTTTGGTTGTTTATTCGGTCGGCGACAGCACCTTTCCTGTGCCCTTCGGGGGAACCCGGTACCGCACCGGATGTGGGCCTCATGTACTCGCTACTGCCACCATGGGTAGGGGTACAGACATAAGGTTATGCCAAGGTTATAAGTGCTTTGTGGTCTGTGACTTGGCTCGTTACTCCGTAGCATGAAAATTTATTGGTCCGTTTCTCAGCCGCCTTAGCGCCTCAGGGGTCGAAATAGCCGAATCTGTCGGTGAAGTATCTTGAGAGACGTTCGCACGACCGCGTTCGGTATCGCGAAGCACCGAGACCGGTAGAAACGGCCGATTTCGTCCGTCCGTGGCGTCGGTTACGGGAGAAGTCCGAACGTCGCGATTTCCTTATAAAAGAAACGTGCCAATCGCGGCTGCGCGGTCAGCGTATATCTGCGACGAAAAATGGAGTAGGACGCGACGTTACGTTCAGTTACCGACTACGGCGTATCGCCAGCAGTGCCGCCACCACGAGCGCGACGAGTGCGACGCCGACGCCGAAGCCGGGGATGCCGCCCCCGCCGCCTTCTTCGGTTGTCGTCTCCACCGTCGTCGTCTCCGCTTCGGTCGTGGTCGTAGTCGTCGTTGTCGTCGTTGTCGTTGTCGTCGTGGTCGTAGTCGTTGTCGTCGTCTGTACCGTCGTCGTCTCGTTGGCCGCGGGTCCGCCCGCCGCGAGCTGGCCTTCGACCAGCACCGCCTCGCTACTCACGTTGTAGTTCGGAACGAGCACCTGCGCCTCGGTTCCGTTCTCCACGTTCGGCAGGTCGAAGTTCACCGTCCAAGTCCCGTTCTGGTTCACGGTGGCCTCTTCTGTTCGCAGGAACGCGCTGGAACCGGAACTCTCGATGCGCACGTCGAACGTACTTCCCGGCGCGAGCGTCGAGTTACCGGAGACGGTGCCGCGTCCGAGCGCGACCCGAAGCGGCTGGTCGCCGGTCGCGTTCTGGAGCGTCACCTGCCGGTCGACGACGTTGAAGACCGTCGATACAGACCGGTTCTGCTGGACGTAGGGGTTCTCCTCGGTCATCGTGAACGTGACGTTGTACCGACCGTCGGTCTCCAACCCGTTGGTGTCCAGCAGCATGAAGAAGTGGTTGTTCTGCGGGTCGGTCACGAGCGTGACGTTGCGGGCCGGAATCGACTGGGCCTCCGCGTTCGGACCGAGGTTGGTCCGCTGGATGGACGCCTGCAGACCGAGCGACCGATTGGTCAGGTTGGCCGACTCCTGAAGGTACCCGTACAGTCCGGACCCGCTGACCTCGACGACCGCCCAGTCCCCGCGCGCGATGGTGTCGTCGCGGCTCACCGCGCTCAACAACTCGGAGACGCTACCGGGTTCGGCCGAATCCGGTGCGGTCCACACCGTCATCGACTGCAACGACGGTTCGTTCAGTATCAGGTTCGCCACGTCTGTCGGGGTGCCGTCTACGAGCGTCCGTACGCCGTACTGGCCCGCGTCGAGCGGCGTCGTCAACGGTTCGGTGTCGAGATTGTAGTCGATTATCTCGTCGCCCTCGGCCACGGTGAACCCGCCCGTCGGTGCGATGTTACGACCTGCGACGAACGTGTTGAGTCGGAGCGTAACCTGACCGTCGTTGTTCACGTCCCGAACGCGCACGGTCGCTTGGTAGTTCTTCTCCTGTGAGCCGACCGTGACGGTCGCGGTCTGCGTGCCGTTGAGTTGCACGGTGAAGGTCGCCACGTCCCCGCGCTGTTCGACGATTACGCTCTGGTTGAGGTTCGCGCCCTGTTGGCCCGGTTCGCGAACCTGAATCGTCGCGCGTGCGGTCACGTTCGTGTCCACCGGACTCACGACGATTTCGTACTCTCCGGGACTCACCGTACTGAAGTTGGCGTCGAGAGCGTCGCGCGGACCGGTCACGGGTCGAGACAGGACGACTTCCTGCTGGCCGTCGCCGTCGATGTCCGTCCGGTTGGCCGCGAATATCTCGGTGAGTTGCCCGGCACCGAGTTCGTCCGACCGGAGGACGACCCGGTACTGACCGCGGTTCGACCGGAGTTCCAAGTCTGTCAGCGCGCTATCGCCGGTCGCGGTCGTGACCGTCTCGTCCGAGAAACTGGCGTTCAGTGATTGGGCCGCTATCTCGAAACTCGGGTCGTTCGCCGTCGGCGTCTCCGCTATCGTCCCGTTGGCGAAGAACACGGGGGTCCCGTTCTCGTTCACCACCACGTACTGGCCGACGAGGTCGGACGTCTGAATCGTCGCTGCGCCCGACCCGTTTAGCAGGAACTCGGTGACCAACGTGCCGACGTTGCCCCCACCCGACTCGTCCCACTCGCGTAACTGCCACGTCTCGCTGGCGTTCTCCTCACCGGCCAGAACCAACAACTGCTGGCCCTGCCAGAACGTCTCCCCCGAGTCGAGTCGCTCCAACGTCGCGTCGTCCGCGGTCTGGGCCTGTACCCCCTTCGCGTCGGACGCCGCCCCGGCGAGGGCGGCCGGCCCGACGACCATCGCCGAAACTACCACTATCGTCAGCCAAACGCTCCGTAACTGATGTACTCGTGTCATGTGTAGACTCTCCAGTATTCGTTCGAATGGATGCCGTTGCCGACTCTACCCTCGTCCCCACCCAAGGCCGCGCGTAACGGTAGTGCCTCTCGGCAAAGAGAACAGCATGGCTAACAGCATATGCCTTGTGGGGAAATAGAGCATTTCAGCGCCTACGGAGGCTAAAAACGGCGTATTTAGGCGCAGATATATCGGTTACGGAGGAGTCCGTACGCTCGCCCTACTCGTCGCGTTCGAGAATCTCGATTTCGTGGCCGTCCACGTCCTTCGTGAAGGCGTAGCGGTTGTCACAAGATTCGGGGTCGCGGTAGTCCTCGGCGTCGCGTTCCATCAGCGTCGCCCAGTCGCCTTGGAGGTCGTCGGCGCGGACGGCGAGGTGGCCCCACGCGTCGCCCAACTCGTACGTCCGTCCGTCGTAGTTGTACGTGAGTTCGACCGCCATTGCCTCCTCGGCCGCGCCCTCGGGTTTCATGAAGTAGTTGGCGAAGGTGTCGGACTCCCAGCGACCGGTGTGTTCGTACTCCAGTTTTCGGGTGTACCATCCGAGCGCGGCGTCGGCGTCCTCGACGCGAATCATGGTGTGGTCGAGGCTCCAGCGCGCGCCGTGGTCTCGCTCGACGATTTCGATTTCGTGGCCGTCCGGGTCCTTCACGAAGGCGTAGGAGCCACCGCAGGAGTCGGGGTCGCGGTAGTCCTCGACGCCCTCGTCCATCAGTTGTTCGTAGGCGTCGTACACGTCGTCCACGCGCACGGCGATGTGGCCCCACGCGTCGCCCATCTCGTAGGTTCGGTCGTCGTGGTTGTACGTGATTTCGAGGAGCGCGCCCTCCTCGTGGACGTCCTCGGGACCGAGGTAGACGTTGGTGAAGGTGTCGGCCTCCCAGCGACCCTTCTCCTCGTAGTCGAGGTGGGTCCCGTACCAGTCGAGCGTCTCGTCGAGGTCCTCTACGCGCATCATCACGTGGTCGAGCGTGGCGTTCATGCGTTCGACGTTTGGGCGTTCGCGAGCGAAAAGGGTACCGTTCGCGGAAAGTCAGTTGGTCCATCACGCGTGGGCACGCGAACGACGACTATACACCGGGGACCCAGTGCGGTCCGAAGCTACTCACGGCCACAGTGCGGTCCGGAGGTCCGACCAGTGGAACCACCACGCTGCAATCCAGAGCAGGACCGACCCGACCGGAACCGCCAGCAACCCCGGCCGCGCCATCCCGAGCGCGAACCAGAAGTCGCTCGCGCCCGCGAGCGCCAGCAACCCGCCGGTCACTCGACGGTCCTCCCAGTCCGGACCGAACTGGCCGAGAACCGCGTTCCCGACCGCGAGCAGGTACAGCGAGACGGCGATAGGCCACGCGAGCAAGCGGTTCGGGAGTCCACTCGTGTAGACGAACAGGTAGTCGGGAAGCGTCGTGACGTGGACCGGGTCGAACGTCGCCAGCCCCCACGCGAACACGAAGTCGCCGGTCGAAAGGACCGTCCACGGAGCGAAGAAGAGTGCGAGTAGCGCGAGCAGTCGCCGGGGGTCGGTCGGCCGGTCCATCACTTCCGGACGACGAGTCGGAGCACGTCCTCGTCGGCGAGTTCGTGGCTCTTGCCGACCTGTTGCTCGTCGTGCTTGGCGCTCGGCCCGCTCACGCGGGCGAACCGGAACCGGTCTTCGAGTTCGCCGCCGAGTCGCCGCGCGGCGTCCCCGACCGTACTCCCCTTGGGGAGGACGAGCGGTTCGTCGCGGTCCACGCCTCGGCCCGGTTTGTCCATGTAGATGCGCATGAGACCGAGTTCCTGCCAGATGGACTCCTTGAGTGAGTCGAGACCCCGCTCGGCCTCGGCCGAGATGAAAATGGCCTCGTCGGGGTCGATATCATGCTCGCGGAGGTCCTCGTTGACGGTCTCGACGTAGTCGGGTTCGATGAGGTCCACCTTGTTGACCGTCACGATGGAGGGGATGTACTCGCGGTTGTCCATCACGCCGTCCACGAGACGGTCGATGTCCACCTGCTCGCGGATGGTCACGTCGGCGTTGACGTAGCCGTGTTCGCGCAGGACCTCCTTCACCACGTCCTCCGAGAGGTCCAAATCTACGCTCGACGTGACCCGGATGCCGCCCTTGCCCTTCTTCGATATCTTGACGCTCGGCGGCGACTGGTCGAGGCGAATCTTGTTCTCGTAGAGTTCCTTCTGCAGGCGCTCGTACTGGTCTATCTCGAAGACCGAGAGGACGAACACCACAAGGTCCGCGGCGCGGACGACCGACAGGACCTCTTGCCCGCCGCCGCGGCCGTGCGCCGCGCCCTCGATGAGACCGGGCACGTCGAGCAGTTGGATGTTCGCACCGTTGTACTGCAACATCCCGGGGTTGACGTTGAGAGTCGTGAACTCGTAGTCACCGACTTCGCTCTCGGCGGCAGTCAGCGAGTTCAGTAGGGTAGACTTCCCGACGCTCGGGAAGCCGACGAACGCGACGGTGGCGTCTCCGTGCTTCTCCACGTGGTACCCCTCGCCGCCGCCGGCGGAGGACTGGTTCTCGAGTTTCTCCTTCTTCTCCGCGAGTTTGGCCTTCAGCCGTCCGATGTGCGCCTCCGTGGACTTGTTGTACGGAGTCTCGGCTATCTCCTCGCGGAGGTCCTCGATTTCTTCCTCCAGTCCCATTACCAGTGAGTCGGCCGTGCGCGCCGAAAAAGCCTTTCTTTCTGTGGAGGGGCCACCGACGCGTCTTCTCGCACTTCGACACGTTAATATGCCGGTAGAGAACACCTCGCAAACGACGATGCCGGACCCCACCACGCTACGGGATAGCACTCAGTTCGTCCTCCCGGCCGAGGTGCTGGCCGGATTCCGGGAGGACCTCGACGAGCAGTTCACGCTGACGTTCTTCGAGGTGGACGCGAGCGGTCGCGGGTCCGGTCAGAGAGAGGGTAGCGACGCCACAGGAGCGACGGGCGGCAGCGGGGAACCCCGCGAAGGCGAGCGAGAAGACGCGGGCGACGAGACCAGTCGAAACGACGGCTACGTCCGCGTTATCGGGAGTCCAGTGGAAATCAAAGCCGCCAGCGAGTTTCTGAGCCGACACGGCGTGAGCGTCCGGTGAAAGTCCCGACGACCGAAAGATAAGCCTTAAAACTGCTCCGCGGGTTCGTTTAGGTATGGCTGAGACGATAGAAGTACTCGTTCCCGGCGGGCAGGCGGACCCCGGTCCGCCCCTCGGTCCGGAACTCGGACCGACCGCCGTCAACGTACAGGAGGTCGTCAACCAGATTAACGACCAGACCGAGGCCTTCGACGGTACCGAAGTCCCGGTGACCATCACCATCGAAGACGACGGTAGCTTCGAGATTGAAGTGGGCGTCCCGCCGACGGCGGCGCTCATCAAGGACGAGGCCGGTTTCGAAACCGGAAGCGGCGAACCCCAGAAGGACTTCGTCGCTGACCTCTCCATCGACCAAGTGAAGAAGATTGCCGAGCAGAAACATCCGGACCTGCTCGCGTACGACACGAAGAACGCCGCGAAGGAGATAGTCGGCACCTGCGCTTCGCTCGGCGTCACCATCGAGGGAGACGACGCCCGCGAGTTCAAGGAGAAGGTGGACGCTGGCGAGTACGACGACGTGTTGCTCGACGAAGCCGCAGCGTAACCTCGATTCCTTTCGTTCCTGCTTTCTACCTCACCCGGTAGCCGTTGGGCCGTCGCCCGCGCGAACGACTCGTCGGCAGGTGACCCTATCGGCGAACGCCCCCTATCCGGAGACCCTCTAGTCGCTGGTGGGGAGGGAGCGGGGAAAAGAGCGTACGTATAGAAGAGAACCGAGCGCAGAGAAGAGCGTCCATCGAGAAGAACGGACCTACATTTCTCGTCGAGACGATTCGGCCCGGACCGAGCGACTACTGGCCGACCTCTCTCGCGTGGAGGTTCGAGGAGCGCGTCGCGCGAAACAGGTCGGGTTCACGTTCGCGTGTGCATCGCAGCAGCGGGTCCAGTTCCTCGCCGCCGTCTGCGAGTTCCACCGTACCGCTCTCGCGGTCGTACTCGACTACGGACGCCTCGGATAGTTTCGGCAGGTGGGCGTGAACCAGCGAGGTCTCGACCGCACTCGGGTCCGTCTCGTCGCGTTCGTCCGACTGCCACGCAGCGATGCGCCGAGCGAGTTCCGCGACGGACGTTCGGCCGTTGCGCTTCAGGGTGTAGAGGACGCCGCGGCGGCGGGCGTCTCGGAGGAGGTCAAAAGCCACGCTTACGTCATCGACTGACTCGGTTCGCTGTTGGTCCGACATACAGGACCATCCTGGTTCCGGGGGTACATTAACCGGATACTCACTCCCGTCGATTGCAACGAGTTCGTTCCGACCGTTGCAACTGTTTCAATGCTTGATTACTATTTTTTATACTCCGATGGACTCCGCCACGACCGACCGAGGGGCGTCTCGCCGCGACCGGTTCCAACCCGTACCTCTTTAACCTATCAGGAACCGAACGTCGGGTAATGCTCGCGGGAACAAACGTCGCGCTCGGGGTGACGGGTAGCATCGCGGCGGTGAAGGTAGTCGAGTTGGCGCACGAACTCCAGCGGCGCGGCGCGTCGGTCCGAGCGGTGACGACCGAGAGCGCACGCGGCATCGTCCACCCGTGGGCGGTCGAATTCGCCACCGGAAACCCGGTCGTCACCGAGATTACGGGACAGGTCGAACACGTCGAGTTGTGCGGCCGCGACGGGTGGGCCGACGTACTGCTCGTCGCGCCCGCGACCGCGAACACGGTGGGCAAGATTGCCGGAGCCATCGACGACACACCGGTCACGACCTGCGCGACCACCGCGCTCGGCGCGGGCGTGCCGGTCGTCGTCGCGCCCGCGATGCACGAACCGATGTACGACCACCCCGGCGTCCTCGACGCCATCGAACGCGTCGAGTCGTGGGGCGTCGAGTTCGTGGACCCCCGAATCGAGGAGGGGAAGGCCAAAATCGCCACCGTAGACACCATCGCGCTCGACGTCGCGCGCGCCACGTCGCCCGACCTATTCGGGGGAAGGAACGTCGTGGTCACGAGCGGCGCGACCAGCGAACCCATCGACCCGGTGCGCGTGCTGACCAACCGCGCGTCGGGCAAGACCGGCCGGGCGGTCGCGCGCGCCTGCTACGCCCTCGGCGCGGACGTGACGCTGGTCCAGCAGGGCGGCGACGTGCCCTACGCCGAAGTCGCGCAGGTCGAGACGGCGGCGGAGATGACCGAAGCGGTCCTCGACCGAGTGACGGCCGGAGCCGCCGACGCACTCGTCTCGGCCGCGGCCATCGCCGACTACACCGTCGAGACCGCCGACGAGAAGATTCGCTCGGGACAGGACCTCACGCTCGACCTGTCGCCGACGCCGAAACTCATCGACGAAGTGCGGGACGCCAGCGACGTCCCCATCGTCGGGTTCAAGGCCGAGACCTCCGGCGACGACGAGGCGATGGTCGCCGAGGCCCGCGAGACGCTCGAACGCGCGGCCCTCTCGTTCGTGGTCGCCAACGACGCCAGCGTGATGGGCGACGACCGGACGCGGACGCTGTTCGTGCGCGAGAACAGCGTCCGGGAGTACGAGGGGACGAAGGCGGCGCTGGGGTGGCGAGTGGCAGAGGAGTTGGCGACTGAACTGTCGCAGTAGTTCTGGGGTTTCGACGGACTTCGAGAATCGGAGTCGCGGGGTCAGTCCGACCCGGGTTCGTCTACCTCTTCGGGCCACTCGGCCTCTTTCCCGAAGAACGGCACGCCCATCTTGTGGGCCGACCGGGAGATGAGGTGGGACCCGGTCGGCGCGGTGATGAACAGGAAGAGGATGCCGACCAGCGAGGTCAGGCCCGCGCCCTGCGGGCCGTAGTAGGCGAACGCCGCGAGGAACATCGAAGACGCCCCCAGCGTGGTCGCCTTGCTGCTGGCGTGCATTCGGTTGTACACGTCGGGGAACCGGAGCAGGCCGACAGTGCCGACCAGCAGGAAGAACCCCCCGACGGCGACGAGCGCCGCGACGACGAACTGTTGAATCACGTTCATTCGATGATGTCACCCTCGATTACGTACTGACTCACTGCGATAGTGCTGATGAACCCGATGATGGCGAGGACGAGACCCACCGTGACGAACAGGCCTTGGCCGGTCGCGACCGCGAACAGCGCCGCGATGGCCACGACGTTCGTCGCGATGGTGTCGAGCGCGACCACCCGGTCGGGGACCGTCGGTCCGCGGATGACTCGATAGCCCGCCAACAGGGTGAGCGCGGCGGTGAGGACGAGCGCGCTGTTCACGACCGTCCCGAGCAGTTCACTCGCCATCGGACTCACCTCCCTTGGACGTGTCGGCGTCCTCCGAGGTCCGGGACGTGTCGAGTCGCTCGCCGCCGTCCGCGCGTCCGCCGCGGGACGGGAGCGGGACCTCCGGCACGGGGTCGCCGGGCTTGCGGTCCTCGTCGAAGATGACCAGCGCGTAGTCCTCCCACGTCCGGATGGGTTCGACCACGGCCTCGCGGTTCCGGCCGGTGATACCGTGCACGTACAGCGTGTTGGTCTCGTCGTCGTAGTCCATGGTGAGCGTGCCGGGTGTCAGGGTGATGGAGTTGGCAATCGTCGTGATGGCCGCGTCGGTCTCGACCCGGAGCGGGACGACCACCACGTCGGGGTCGATGGGCATGCTCGGCGCGAGGACGCGGTACGCGACGTCGAAGTTCGCGGTCGCCAGTTCCTTGAGGAACACGCCGACGTAGAGCAGCGCGTAGGGTGCCGCCCGGAGGTTCCGCGTGAGAGAGGTCCGCTCGGTGTAGAACCGTCGGAACGCGAACGCGACCGGCAGCCCCAGCGCAAGACCGATGAGGAACTCGCCGAGGACGGCGGCCGGGTCGAGCGAGACGCCGCGGACGAACAGCCAGAGCACCGCTAGCAGGACGCCGATGACCGGCCACTTCCGGGGCTTCACGCGTGACCACCTCCGTTACCGAGGACGGCCTCGACGTACTCCTGTCTGTCGAGCGCGGCGTGCGCGCCCGCCTCGGCGGCTCGCATCACCACGTCGAAGCCGACGCCGAGGACCGCGATGGCCAGCGCGAGTGCCACCACGACCGCGACCAGCGAGAACTTCGCCTCGCCGTGCTGGACCAGCAGCGGCGGGTCGCCCCAGAAGCCGCGGGTCCACGCTCGGGAGAAGTACGCGATGGTCAGAATCGCGCCGAACAGCGCGACTCCCAACGCGAGCCACGACTCGACTCGGCCCGCCGCGTCGAACACGAGCATCTTGCCGAAGAAGCCCGACAGCGGCGGGATGCCGATGAGCGCGAGCGCGCCGACGAAGAACCCGCCCGAGAGCCACGGCGCGGTCTCGGTCAGGCCGCCGAGGTCGGGGAACTGCTCGGAGCCGACCGCGTCGTACACTGCGCCGCTGGCCATGAACAGCAGGCTCTTGGCGAATCCGTGGTTCAGGGCGTAGACCAGCGCGGCCGCGACGCCGAGGACGCGAATCTCCTCGGTCGGCGCGGTCGCCGCGATGGCCAGCGGTAGGACGATGAACCCGACCTGTCCGATGGACGAGTACGCGAGCAGACCGTCGATGTCGTCGCGACCGACCGCGCCGACGCCGCCGACGATGATGCTCGCGGCCGCCATCACGAACAGAATCGGGCCGTAGAACGCCAGCAGCGCGCTCCCGTCGTCCGGGACCGCGAAGCCCGGGAGCGACACTCCCGAGAGCGCGGCCGCGCCGAACACCGTGAAGTACACGCGGATGATGGCGTAGACGCCCACTTTCTTGACGACACCGGCCAGCATCGCTGAGACCGGCGCGGGCGCGGCGCGGTACGCCGCAGGCACCCAGAACTGGAACGGCGCGAGTCCGGCCTTCAGCGCGAAGACGGCGAACAGCAGCGCCGACAGGCCGAGGACCGGGGCGATTCCCCCGTCCGCGAGACCGTACGCGGCCGGGTTGGCCACGCGCCGGGAGAGGTCGGCCATGTTGAGCGTCCCGGTGGTTGCGTAGAGACCGCCGATGGCGAGCAGCATGACCGCGCTCCCGACGAGGTTGAGGACCACGTAGTGGAGCGCGGCGCGGGTGTGTTCCGGACCGCTGTAGAACACCACGAGGACGTAACTCGACATCAGCATCACCTCGAACCAGACGAACAGGTTGAAGATGTCGCCGGTGAGGAACGACCCCGTGACCCCGACCAGCATGAAGTGGAACAGGGGATGGTAGGAGACCCGCTGACCGTACGTATCGACGTAGCTTGCCGAGAAGACGAGCGCCGCGAGGGCGACGACCGCCGAGAACGCGAGCATGAACGCCGACAGGGAGTCGGCCACGAGCGTGATGCCGAACGGGGCCTGCCACCCCGATAGCTGGTAGCTGAACACCTCGGTCGCGCCGAGCGGGTCCACCTTCGAGACCAGCCACGCGACCGCCCCGAGGTAGCCAAGACCGCCGAGCAGGCTGAGCGTGACCTGAACCCGGTCGAACCGCCGGGTCACCAGGGTGGCGATTGCGGTGAGCATCGCCACGAGGAGCGGTGCGACGACGAACTGCTGGCTCATGCGCTATCACCCAGTTCGAGGAGGTCGATGGTTCCGTGTTCCTCGTACACCCGGTACGTGAGGACGAGCGCGAACGCTGTCGTCCCGAACCCGATGACGATGGCGGTCAGCACGAGCGCCTGCACCAGCGGGTCCGTGACGGCGTGTTCGCCGCCGTGCCCGCCGTGTCCGAGGATGGGGACGCTCCCGGAGAGACCGCCCATCGTCACGAGGTAGACGTTCGCCGACTGGCTGATGATGGTGACGCCCCACACGACTCGGACCACGTCCCGGCGCAGGACGAGGAACGTCCCGAGCGCGAACAGCACGCCCAACACGGCGGCGAGGACGTACTGGGTCATTCGGTTCCCACCACCGCGAGAATCGTGAGTAGCGCGCCGACCACGACGAAGTAGACGCCGAGGTCGAACGCGAGCGCGCTCGCCACCTCGAACTCGCCGTAGACGGGGAGGTGGTGGAACACCCAGAACGTCTGGTAGAGGAAGTTGTGGCCGAACAACAGCGGGACGAGACCCGCGACGGCGGCCACGCCCAGTCCTACCCCGAAGGCGAGTTGGTAGTTCTCCACGATGCCGTGTTCGACCGACTCCAGCAGGGGTTCGCGGTTCTGGTGGAGCAACTCCTCTTCGAGGTAGTCCAGCCCGTAGATGATGTATATCAGGGCGAACGCGGTCACTGTCAACACCCCGCCGATGAACCCGCCGCCGGGGAGGTTGTGGCCCTGCAACAGCAGGGCGAGGGCGGTCACGAGGATAAGCGGTACCACTGTTCGGGTCACGGTTCGTGCGATTACCGTACTCATTGAGTCTCACCTCGCTCTCGCATGGCGACCAGCGTCAGCACCGAGAGGGCGGCCATCGCGACGACCGATATCTCGCCCATCGTGTCGAACGCTCGGAAGTCCACGAGGATGACGTTCACGATGTTGTGGCCGCCGGCCTCTTCGATGGTCACCGCCGGGTCGGTGAAGAAGTGGGTGATGCTATCGGGCGTGGCCGCGGTCGAGACCAACACGGTCACGAACACGGTCGCACCGACGACCGCCGAGAGGACGCCGTCGCGCATCAGTTTCCCGCGGCCCGCGTTCCCGTAGAACGCCGGCAGTTTGTCGAGGACCATCAGGAAGATGACCAGCGTGAGGGTCTCGACGACCAACTGGGTCAGCGCGAGGTCAGGGGCGGACGCGAGGACGTAGAACACCGCGACCATGAACCCCAGAATCGAGAGGGTCAGCACGCCCGAGATGTGCGAGGGCGCGATGGACACCGCAATCGCGCCGACGATGGCGACCCCCAGTACGAGCGCGATGGGGGCCGTGACTGCGAAGTTCGTGAACTCGGGCAGCGAGACGCTCGTCGCGGCGTAGCCGGAGAGCGCGAGCGCCGCGACGGCAGCCATCGCCCACGTCACGTAGGTCCGCAGTAGGCCGTTCTGGACGACCCCGCTCGCCGTGTCGCTCCAGTCGTTCAGACCGAAGACCGCCGAGTCGTAGTACCAGTTGGCGCGCAGGGCGTCCACGTCGGTCAGGCGGTTCACGCCGCGGTGAAGCCGACCGTAGAACGGGTAGGCCGCCGCGCCGACGACGAGCGTAATCGCGCTCATCGCCACTGCGGGAGTGAGGTGGGTCGGGAAGTAGTAGTGGAAGCCGCCGTGGAGGTCGGACTCCGGCGGGAGCGTACTCGCCCAGATTTCCTCGACGAAGTGGTCGAACGGCGCGAAGTGGATTCCGAACGTGCCGAGGACGCCGCCGAGGCTGATGAGGCCCGCGAGGACGCCGAGCAGGAGCGGCGGCGCGAGCATCGTCGTCGGCGGCGAGTGGACCTTGTGGAGGCCCGTCGGCTTCTCGCCGAAGAACAGCATCAGGAACCGGATGGAGTAGAGGAAGGTGAAGATACTCCCGAACACCGCGACCGCGGGGTAGAGCCACGCGAGTCCGCCCGCGTGCGCGGCGGCCTCCCACGCGGCCTTGAACAGGAGTTCCTTGGAGTAGAAGCCGTTGAACGGCGGGACTCCGGCCATCCCGAGCGCCGCGACGGCCGTGATGCCCGCGGTTATCGGGAGGTCGTCTTTCAACCCGCCCAGATTCTCTATCTTGCGCGTCCCGGCCTCGTGGGCGATGATGCCGGCCACGAGGAACAGCGCGGCCTTGAACGCCGCGTGGTTGACGATGTGGAACGCGCCGGTCTCACCCCCGAGTTCGGAGACGAAGCCGAACCCGGCCACGATGAGACCGAGGTGGCTGGCGGTCGAGTACGCCAGCAGTTCCTTGATGTCGGTCGCGCCGACCGCCAGAATCGCGGCGACCGTCATCGTCGTCAGACCGAGAACGGCGAACAGCAACTGCCACTCCTCGCCGACCAGAATCGGTCGGAAGCGCCCGAGGAGGTAGACGCCCGCCTTCACCATCGTGGCCGAGTGGAGGAACGCCGAGACCGGGGTGGGTGCCTCCATCGCGTTCGGCAGCCAGATGTGGAGCGGGACCTGCGCGGACTTGGCGGCCGCGCCGATGCCGAGGAGTCCGAGGACGGGCAGGAACAGCCCCGCCTCACGGAGTTGCTCCTGCACTAGCTCGGCGTGCTCCAGCATCCAGACGATGCTGAACGCGTTCGCCCCGGAGGTCACGTCGAGCAGCACGTCGTGCAGCAGCAGGAACCCCACGAGCATGAACAGACCGCCCGAGACGGTGATGAGCATCGACTTGCGGGCGGCGTACTGCGAGCTTTTCTGTCGCTGGTAGTGACCGATGAGGACGAACGACGAGAGACTGGTCAGTTCCCAGAAGACGAACAGTGCGATGAGGTCGGCGGCGAACGCCACGCCGAGCATCGACCCCATGAACGCGAGCAGCGCGGCGTAGTACTTGGCCTGTGCCGGTTCGCCGTGCATGTAGCCGCCGGAGTAGGTGAGGATGAGGACGCCGACGCCGCTGGCGAGGAAGCCGATGAGCAGCGAGAGGCCGTCGACGTAGAGACTCACCGAGACCCCGAGCGAGGGAATCCACGGGACCGAAATCGCGCCGTGCGTGCCGTACTGGCTGGCCACGAGACCGAAGCAAGCCAGCGCCACCGCGGCCGCGTAGTAGGCGGTGCGCTCGCCCAGTACGCGGTAGACGAACGGCACCAGCGCGGCGGCCACGAACGGCAGGAACACGACGGCGAGTACCGCCGACGCTGCCGGGTCCGGTGTCGGTTGCACGTGCGAGACTCGCCCCGGACCGGACTTAACAGTTCTCAAATTTGGGTCGCGGTCACGGGGTCGCCCACAAGCACGCCCGTGGGCGAGACACGTTTCAATTATTACGGACCAAGTGCGCCAAAAGCTACAGACCCCGTAGAGGGGCGGTCCCACGGCGTAGAGAATCCCTCGCACGGTAGCCACGCGATTCCGTCAGCTTTTATTGTCGTGTCGAGTACCCCCAACATGGATAAACTGAGGCAGTCGCTGCTCGACGCGCCAATCATCGAGAAAGACGGGTACCACTACTTCGTACACCCCATCAGCGACGGGATTCCGATGCTGGAACCCGGCCTGCTTCGAGAGATAGTCATCCAGATTATCCGGAAGGCCGAACTGGAGGACGTGGACAAAATCGTCACGCCCGCGGCGATGGGCATCCACATCTCCACTGCGGTGTCGCTGATGACCGACATCCCGCTGGTGGTCATCCGCAAGCGCGAGTACGGACTGGAGGGCGAAGTCGCGCTCTCCCAGCAGACGGGCTACTCCGAGAACGAGATGTACGTCAACAACGTCCACGACGGTGACCGGGTCCTCCTCCTCGACGACGTTCTCAGCACGGGCGGGACGATGAAGGCAATCACCGAAGCGCTCGAACACATCGGCGCGGACGTGGCCGACGTGCTCGCGGTCATCAAGAAGGAAGGGCCGAACGAACTCGACGACACCGACTACGACGTGAAGACGCTCATCAACGTGGACGTGCGAG
>NZ_VSLZ01000014.1 GCF_010747475.1 Halorussus sp. MSC15.2
TCCACATCGAACAGGAAGGCGACCACATCGAGGAGGTGCTTCAACCCCACAAGGGTACATCTGGAACGACCTCCGCGTCAGCGATTCGGCGAACCGCGTCTTCGCTTCAACCCCACAAGGGTACATCTGGAACCATGCCGGAATCACCGGCCACACGTGTTCTCGTGGGTGAACCCATACAAGTGTTTCCGTCGACCTCCAATTCACCCCAAACCCCTGGGGGGTCGACGGAGTGACAGCCAAATAATTATCGATGGATTCGACTCGATGGGCCACCGCCATCGTCAGCGACGAATCCGCCACCGTCGAGTTTGTACGCGCCGTATCCCTCCTTTCCATAATGAACGAACACGTCGATACCGTCACTATCGGTCCGTGCGGAACGGTCGGCAGGAACGTGAGTCGGAAGGGACTCTTCGAGGTCTCGAACTGGAATGGACACACGAAGTTCCGCGAGGTCAGCGAGTTGACTGAAGCCCTCGCTTGCGTGCTGTTGGAATGCATCGCCGAGGTCGTCTAGACGCTGCTCGTCTGTTTCGGTGACAGCGACAAGAAGGTCAACGGTTTCGTAGCCGTCTTCGATGAGCGACCGGCGGCCGAGTTCTTCCGCGTTGCTCGCGTCGATGCACTTGACAAGTTTCTCGGTTGATAGCGAGTGGCTCTCGATGGCTTTGAAGTAGCGCGGAATCGCCTCGTGTTCGAGCGTCACGCTGGAGAGCGTCGCGCCCTCGCTTTCGCGGCAGTCGAAGAGTATCTCGGCGGCGTCCTGTAGGAGATTTCCGTCGTAGACGTATTTCGACGGCGGCTTTCGGTCTTGTGCATCGTCTTCGGACTCGTCGTCCTCGACGGGAGCGAGCATCCAGACTATTACTTTGCCGTTCTCTGGACCCCACTCGAATGACCGGTTGCATCGGCCGGCGGTCTGGACGACGCTGTCGAGCGGTGCGATGTCTCGGTACGCTCGCGCGAAACTGATATCCACGCCTGCTTCGATGGCTTGCGTAGAGACGAACGCGAACGGGACGTTAGCGGTCGAGAGTATGTCGGCGACTGCGATGAGGACGCGGCGGTCAAGTGGGCGGTATCGGGAGTTGAACGTCGCAACGTATCGTTTTCCCGAGCAATCGCTGGTGGGGTGCCACTCGTCGCTACCGATGTTCCTCTTGAAGCCGAGTTCGCGGAGCGTTCGAGCGGTGAGTGCCTCGTGGTTGGGGAGTTCGTCCGTGTTCGTATCCAGCTCGCGGAGAACGCTCTTGTAGGTTTCGCCGACGTGGGTCGCAGGATGACCGTTCGACAAGAATTCGTTTTCGATGCAGTCGGTTAGTTCCCGCGAGCTGCCGATGGTGTTACAGACCGCGAGAACCGAACGCCCGTCGGCGGACTCGCCAGAAAATGCCCCTGTCGCGTCCACGATTTCTGACGCCGCCGCTTCGTGAGAGAGTGGCGTTCCACCGGAGTTCGATGTGGCTGTCTCGACGGACTCATGGATATCGTAGCGAACACGTGCGACGGCCTCCGACGCCTGCCGCTCAAACGAACTCCCATCGCCAGGGATGTCCGCGGACGGTGCTGTCTCGGACGTGTCCGCGTTCGATGCCAGCAACGACCGTGTATCGAAATCTCCTTCGGTGAACAAGGTCGGTTGAGTCGCGGTCATCGAGATGACGCGAGCGTCGTACTCGTCGATTAGTAGTCGGGTGAGTCTGCGTATCGCGTCCCACCAGTGCTTTGAAAGTGCCTGTGGTTCATCGAGGACGATAACGGCGTCGTGGAGCGCAGGAAGTTTCAGTCCCTGTCCGTTCGTCGGTCCGGCGAGGCTCTCGAAAAGTTGGACGAACGTCGTGAGAACGACGCCCGACCGCCAACTTTCGCCGAGCAGTTCGGCCTTCGACCAGTTCACGTCCTTCTCGCCGTTGCCGGACTCCGGGTCAGTTTCGGCGTCGGTGTACGTCACTGTCTCTGCGAGGTAGTGGTGGACGGTGAATGCGTTGCTCCGCGGGTCGGCGTCGAAGATGTCTTCGTCCTCGAAGATATCGCGTGTTTGTTCGATAATGGACGTGTAGGGGAGTGCGTACACGACGGTCGGTTTCGTGTCTCGGTCGTGCAGGTCTGTGAGCGTGTCGCGGAGTTCGAATGCACCAGTGATTCCGGTGAACGTCTTGCCGAGTCCGGTGGGGAGCGTGAGCGTTCCGACTTCGCTGTCAGCTAACTTTGGCGCGTTCGCTCGGACGCGCTGCCGCGCCGCCTCACGGAGGACGTTGAGCGACGCCTCGTCAGTCGGGTCGATGTCGCCCACGTCGATATCGCGGTTGTCGTCGCCCTCGTCTTCGTAGTCCGGGTCGTCCTGTAGCGATTCGATATGGCTCTCCAATCGGTCGAGTTCCAACGTCCGCGGTTCGAGTTTCGCTCGCTCGACCTCGCCCGCGGCGGTCTTGTCGGCGAACGTCAGCGAACTCCAGAGTCGGGTAATTCGGTCGTAGAGGTCGGTAGGGAGCTGTCCGGAATCGGGTTTCAACGCTTTCGGTCCTGTGCTGACTTCTCGGCGGAGTTCTTCGAGTAGTGTTCCGCTCTCGAATGCGTCGACGAATCCGTCCCACGAGACGGTTCCGCCAGACGCCTTCTCGAGGAGCGTCGCCGCCACGTCACGATTCGGACCGTATGCTTGGACCTGCTCGATTTGCGGTCCGGCCCAATGCCCCTCTTGGTTCTGCTCGCTGTTCACCGCTTGAAATGTCGCCTCGGCGAAGTCGGGGAGGCGACCGTGGTGGCGGAGAATCGCACCCCACGCGGCGAGTCGGTCGCGCTCGCTAGCCCCCATCTTGCCGAGGGCGTAGTACGCCGCGAACGCACCGAGTCGGGCGTGGTAAGTGTAACGTTGTCGGCCATTCTGCGGATACTCGTCTCGCACATACAACTGGAACGCAGGTGCGACCTTACCGAAGTCATGCAACCAGCCCACACACCGCGCGATGTCGGCTTCGAAAAGCTCTTTATTTTCTTCAGAACTCTTTTTACTACCTTTAGATACCTCCGCGTTTCTTCCAGAGTTAGCTCGCTGGCTCGTCCCTGTCTCGAACCGGCCGAGCCAGACGGTTCGGTCGGCAACCTCGACGGCGTGGTCTACCAACAGTTCGTCACCGCGGTCGTCGTCCTCGCGCCGCCGAGAGATTATTTCGTCGGAAAGACGGTCAGCGTTCATCGATTGTCAGTAGAACGCTATTGTTCGCCCATCAACTTCGCCGAGTGAGAGACCGTCACCCGAGGCCTTCAGCGCGTCCTCATCGGTGAACGCGTAGTCGGTGAACTCGGTCGTCCGGCGGTTTCGCCCGTCTGCTTCCATAGCGGCGGGAAGCCGCTCAACGTGGTGTGACGCCCCCGCACTTGGGATGATGGTCTCGACAGCCTCCGGAATCGCGGAATCAACCGTGACGGTCTCATCGTCCGTGGAAACAGCAGTTACGTCGTGTTCGACACCGGACTCGGGTGTCTCGACGCGAGCGAGTAGTTCCGAGAGTCCGAGCGACGGCGGATAGTGCGACGTTCCGCGTTCGAGATGGTGCTTGAGCGCGGTGTGAAACGCCTCGTCCTCAACCGCGATGTAGAGCCGGTACGCCGGGTCCACGATGTACTCGTAGCTGTGAATCTGGCGGTTGTCGGTGGTATCCGGAAACGACACCGAAATCCCTTTTCCTCTGGTCTTGCCGACTGTACCGAAGGTCTCCTTGGGATTCGTTCCGACACCGAGACTCGGTTGCGTCATGGTGCGGAGGTCGCCGACGGCTTCGATGCCGACCGCTGAGACCGCCGGGTCGAACACGTCATAGTACTCGTCACGGCCGACACCGACGATAGCGGCGAGTAGCCCCGCGACGGTCGTTCGCGGTGGAAGGCGATACGTCTGCTTGGTGACCGTCCGGTCGATGCGGCGGAAATGCGCCCAGTCCCCGCGCACCGTGCAGACGAGACACGAGTCTGGGACGCCGTCGGTGAGTTCCGGCGGCGCCTCGCTCCGGTCCGGGGCCGGGTCCATCGCCCCGGCGTTCGCGTTAGTCACGTTCAATCCTCACTCATCCGCAGGGAGCGTCTGCTCGAATTCATTGTACACCTCGATTTCGCGCGTCGGAACGCCGTGGTCTTCGAGAAGCGTGTCGAGGTCGGCCGCCGTGCCGTACTGTTCGCCGTTATAGCTCACGTCGAGGTACTCGTCGCCGACGAAGTGCACCGTCTCGACGTGATCGTTTACGGACGCAAGCCGGTTCACGAACTTCGTCACGTCGAGCGTCGCGTCGGTGACGTTCCGGAGTTCCGGCTCAGGCTTCGACCGTTCGGCATCGAGGTCGAATCCGTTGTGGAGGTCGCCGACGTGGTAGCCGTTGGTTGCGTACTCGACACGGACATAGAGCCGTGGCTCCTGTCCCATCTTGCTTCGGGAGATGGTCTGATTCTTCATCGCTCGCCAACAGAGTGTGTCGAGACGCTCTACGTCAGTTCGGGTGAGCTTCGTGTCGCTCGCACCGTTCTCGTCCACCAGCCCGTGGAACGGGAATATAGCGTACTTCAGTCGGTTGTCATCGAGGTCGAAGCCGCCTGTCTTCTTGTCGTCCTGTGTGGCGATGACGCTGGTGAGCGTGTTCGACTCTTCGTTCTCTTCGACCGCGTTGAGCGACCGCGCGGGCGAGAACTGGACCGGGCCGGTGTAGTTACCGCCGTCGAAGGCCTCGGCCACGGCGTCGAGCAGGTCGTCGTCAGTGTCGGCGTTGAAACTCAGGGTCGCGCCGAAGTACCGCACGTCAGTCGCGGCATCGAGGAAGTCGTCGCGGATATCCTCGATTTCTTCGATGGCATCCGCATCGTCGATGTCGCCGAGTACGTCGAGCGCGAGTCGTGCGCGAACCTCGCTCTCGTCGCCGGTTTTCTTGATGAATACGCCGTGGTCGTCGGCATCGAGTTGGTCGCGAAGGTAGCGTTTCAGTCGTACGTCGGTCACGACTGCTTGGTCCGTGATAGGGTCCTTCCGCGGTCGGTTCTCGCCGAGCGGGTTGCCGTTCGGGTTGCAGTCCTGTGCGTCGGTAATGAAGACGATTTCTGAGCGGTTTTCGACGGTGTTGTCAGTCATGGTTGGAGTTGATGTGTCCGTGTGGGTGGTCGCTTGGTCGTACTTGTCGAACGTCGCGTTCAAGTCAGTCATTCGTCAGTCGAGTCGCCGGATTCATCCTCGTCCTCGTAGACGCCGAGGTCTTTCCGGAGTTGTTTCGCTTGACTTTGCGCGTCGGAACCGTACGCGAGTCCGAGGGCGTAGAAGAACCGCACGTCCTCGACCGGGAGGCTCCAGTCGTCCGGTGGTGCTTCGGCAAATACGTCCTTCAGCAACCGCTCGGTTTCCGGGAACAGTTGGTCGCCGTTCGCGTAGACCCCTGAACGTTGCTGGAGGTCGGGATACACCCGGTGCATCCGCTCTGCGGTTATCCGGTCGGCGGGATGCTGGTCCCTGAGTGTCCGGTTCATATCGCGGTTGTACGACTGATGGTTAGCCAGTTCTCCGAGGAAGACGCCGAAGAGGAATGCACCGCATCGTTCGTCGTTGTCTTGAAATGCATCGCGCTCTTCGAGGAAGCGCTCCAAGCGATACTTTCGCGCATGATACTGTTTCACATTCCCGTCCGGTTCGAGGTCGGTTGGGTCCGGAAGCGAGTCGCCGAAGTCCAACGGGCCGGTTGTCTCGTTCATTGTCGTTCGTGGTGTAGCTTTGAGTTCGGGTCGGTCGTCAGGTGTAGAGAGAAGGTCCGCACGAGCGAGCGCTTCAAGTTGAGCGTACTGCGTGAGGACCAGATACGTCGGAAAGTTCTCGTCTTCAGGGTTCGTGGCGGACGCAATTCGTTCGACGTACTGCGAAAGCAATTTGTCGGCGGGGACCGACTCACCGGTCAACAGCGCAGTTACGAGCCACTCGCGGGGGTCGTTGCTCGTCGGGGCGTCAGCGTCGGAGAACGCCAGCGTATCCCGGGCGTAACGTCCGCTGGTAATCGCTTTGACTACGTCCTCCGTCTGAGTCGCCTCGGCGATGTGCCGCCAACCGTCGGGGTCAGGTCGGTGGAATCCCGCGGCCGAACCGAACAGACTACTTTCCAGTACGTCAAGATGGGCTTTCCCAACCTCGCGCGGCCAGTAGATATCGACATTCGGCACTTCGTGGAGGACGTTGATGTCCCCGCTGTCGTTGCGGACGCCGATGACGTAGAACCGAAGCGCCTCGGCGAACGACTCGTCAACGTTTTCAGCGTGTTGTTGAATTCGGTGGATGCTCGTCTCGTCGGCGTCCTCGATAGCGCCGTAGAGCCACTCGGCGGACCCGTGGTCGCAATCGACGACGTACGGGAGCGTGTACACCCGGAGACCATCGCGGGTGCGACTGCAGTTCTCGACCAGCGAGGTACCGGACTGAAGCAGTAATGCGGCCTCCGAAGAAACCGGGTGGGACCGCCACGACTCGACCTTCTTAAGATTCGCAAATTTCTCGGAGTGCTGGACGGTGAAGAACGCAAGCGGGTCCTCAGCAGTCCCGAACACCTCGCCGCGTTCGCCAGTCACCATACAAGTCCCCTCGCCTTTCGAAGGCGAAGGGACGTTCTTCGTGGCGAGTTTGTGGTTCTTGCGCGCGACCATCCCGTCGTTCAGGATGGGGAGTTGACCGGGGTAGTAGTAGCCGTTTTCTGGCGTTCCCTCCGGCGGCGCTTCGAGCGAATCGGGGTCGAGTTTGATTGCGACGGTCGCTACAACCCTTGGGGAGTCGGCGCTCGGGAACGCCGGGCGTAGGTGTTGTTCGATTTCGTCCGCTATGTCGTCGCGGGAGCTAAGCGTCTGGAGGTCGCGGATAACCCAGCCGTCCGGGTTCTCGTCGGCGACGCGACCAACCGCTTCTTCCTTTCCGCTGGCATTCGACCACTTTTCGAGTTTCTCACTACTGTACCGGACCGTCTTATCGATGTTCCAACCGCCTTTCGCGCCGCGCTCGGTGATACTGTGGTCGATTCCTCGGCCCCACGGATACCGCGCATACCCGAGTTTGGCTACGTCGCTCGGCTGCAGCGGGTCGGCGCTAATCCCGTTGAGTTCCGGGCTATCGCCAGTCACGTCTACTTCGAGCGTGACGAGATACCGATTCTCGTTGTCCTGTACTACGAACTCGTCCAGTTCGCCGGGCGTATGGTACAGGTCGTATTTGCTGTCGATTTCGCCCTCGGCGGCTTCGGTTATCGCACCGTACAAGACTTCGAGTCGTCGGAGCGACGAAATTGGCCCGCCGGGATGGTACTCCTCGAACGTCTCGGGGTGGAGTTCCGTCATCGCTGGCCACCATCCGTCGCCGCACTGGATGTCGCACCCGGCAGTTGCTTCGAATCTTTCTCGATGTTCAGGAAGCCGAGACCGAGGGCGTTCCGCTCGCCGATGCCCGCGTCAAGTGCAAGGTTGAGGTGGCGACGGTGATGGTCGTCGCGGACTCGATAGCCGAATCGCCACTTGCTCAGAACGTAGGTCATCTCAACGCCCTGTGTTACTTCGACCGGGACAGCGAAGGTCTTGATGAGATTGTACTCGTCGAAGAGGTCACCGTCCCGTTCGCTTGGACCGGGGAGATGGTCGTCACAGAACAGCCTGTGCTTCTTGTCGAGATTGTTCTCAAGCTGGGTCTTGAACGGCTCCAGCGAGTATTCCGGTTGCCAGAACGTTGCCTCGTCGCCCTCATTTTCGATACCGTACTTGTCGGCCTGCCATGGCGGGATGCGGACAAGGACGCCTGTCCCGGTTTCGAGAGTACCCCGCGTTCCGGGTTCTCCGACGTCGGGAGCGACGGTCGTCACCTCTTCAACGCGAAACGGCATCTCGCCGACGTTGAACTTTCGGTCGGTAATAACGCTCTCGGCGATAGCCTGAAGGACATCTTGGTCTGTCGCGGCGACGAGTACCGTTCGTTCGTCGCCCTCCTCGATGTCGCCCCACGGAAAGACGTTCGAGAACGAAAGACCAACCGGTCGCTCAGCGTCGTGCAACTCGTCGTACTCGGTTCCTCGAAGTCCTTTCCACAGCCGCCCGCGGAGTTCGTGGAAGTGCGAATTATCGTACGCCGCGTCGGCCTGCGCACGGAGGCGAATTAGGAGTCGCATTCTCCCCACCTCCGAGAACGTTCATTCAACCTAACCATTGCATACGAACACCCCTCGGAAGGGACACCAAATGAATGTTGTGCTCGAGGAACAGGTCACCGCGGTAATAGTACACCCCCAGCGAGGGAAACTACTCGACAAAATCTTATTCTATTGGCCGTGATTCTCCGTCGACCCCCGGGGGGTTCGGGGTGAATTGGAGGTCGACGGAAACACTTGTATGGGTTCGCCCACGAGAGCCTATCAAGCTGGGAAATCCGGCATGGTTCCAGATGTACCCTTGTGGGGTTGAAGCTCATCCTGCTCGTCGCGGTCGCGCATCCGTTTCTTCTGTTCCAGATGTACCCTTGTGGGGTTGAAGCATTCTGGACGACGGAGAGACCGCCGAGACCGTCGTCGTTCCAGATGTACCCTTGTGGGGTTGAAGCGTGAATGGGTCTGTCCGAAGTGGAGCGGGCCAGCTGGTTCCAGATGTACCCTTGTGGGGTTGAAGCCAGCAGGGTAACCGGACGGTCTCGCTCGTGAACGGTTGTTCCAGATGTACCCTTGTGGGGTTGAAGCCG
>NZ_VSLZ01000015.1 GCF_010747475.1 Halorussus sp. MSC15.2
AGACCCGTAGCAGATAGCTCAGTAACACGTGGCCAAACTACCCTATAGACCAGTATAACCTCGGGAAACTGAGGCTAATGCTGGATACGACTCTCAGTCTGGAACGACGAGAGCCACAAACGCTCCGGCGCTATAGGATGTGGCTGCGGCCGATTAGGTAGACGGTGGGGTAACGGCCCACCGTGCCGATAATCGGTACAGGTTGTGAGAGCAAGAGCCTGGAGACGGAATCTGAGACAAGATTCCGGGCCCTACGGGGCGCAGCAGGCGCGAAAACTTTACACTGCACGACAGTGCGATAAGGGGATTCCGAGTGCGAGGGCATATAGTCCTCGCTTTTGTACACCGTAGGGAGGTGTACGAATAAGGACTGGGCAAGACCGGTGCCAGCCGCCGCGGTAATACCGGCAGTCCAAGTGATGGCCGCTATTATTGGGCCTAAAGCGTCCGTAGCCAGCCAGACAGGTCCGTCGGGAAATCCACGCGCTCAACGCGTGGGCGTCCGGCGGAAACCAGCTGGCTTGGGGCCGGAAGACCTGAGGGGTACGTCCGGGGTAGGAGTGAAATCCTGTAATCCTGGACGGACCACCGGTGGCGAAAGCGCCTCAGGAAGACGGACCCGACGGTGAGGGACGAAAGCTAGGGTCACGAACCGGATTAGATACCCGGGTAGTCCTAGCTGTAAACGATGCTCGCTAAGTATGGCACACACTACGAGTGTGTGCTGTGCTGTAGTGAAGACGAGAAGCGAGCCGCCTGGGAAGTACGTCCGCAAGGATGAAACTTAAAGGAATTGGCGGGGGAGCACTACAACCGGAGGAGCCTGCGGTTTAATTGGACTCAACGCCGGACATCTCACCAGCTCCGACAGCAGGAGTGACGGTCAGTGTGATGAGCTTACCTGACCTGCTGAGAGGAGGTGCATGGCCGCCGTCAGCTCGTACCGTGAGGCATCCTGTTAAGTCAGGCAACGAGCGAGACCCGCATCCCTAATTGCCAGCAGCACCCTCGTGGTGGCTGGGTACATTACGGAGACTGCCACTGCTAAAGTGGAGGAAGGAACGGGCAACGGTAGGTCAGCATGCCCCGAATGAGCTGGGCTACACGCGGGCTACAATGGCCAGGACAACGGGTTCCAACCCCGAAAGAGGACGGTAATCTCTTAAACCTGGTCGTAGTTCGGATTGAGGGCTGAAACTCGCCCTCATGAAGCTGGATTCGGTAGTAATCGCGCTTCAGAAGAGCGCGGTGAATACGTCCCTGCTCCTTGCACACACCGCCCGTCAAAGCACCCGAGTGAGGTCCGGATGAGGCCCGGTTCCCGGGTCGAATCTGGGCTTCGCAAGGGGGCTTAAGTCGTAACAAGGTAGCCGTAGGGGAATCTGCGGCTGGATCACCTCCTAACACACGGGACCAGGTCGACACGACCTGGCCCACACCCGTCTGTCGCCCCCACACGACAGACACCAAGAGGGTTCCTCGACGA
>NZ_VSLZ01000016.1 GCF_010747475.1 Halorussus sp. MSC15.2
CAACCGTATCGTACGTGCAATCCAGTTTGCGCCTGGACCCGTGTTGAACGGGTGCAGTGCGGTATGAGTGTGTGGCATTGACCTGTTAGTGCTCGCGGACTGAACGCCTCGTTGCCTCGGCGCGTACATCCCGAGTCTATTGAACTCGTCTTCTACGAGTGGTCTCGGTGGTATCTCTTTTCCAGGTGGGTTTCGAGCTTAGATGCGTTCAGCTCTTACCCCGTGTCACGTGGCTGCCCGGCACGCGCCCTTTCGGACGACCGGTACACCAGTGGTGACCAATCGTAGTTCCTCTCGTACTATACGATCGTTCCCGTCAGATACCGTAACACCCCCAATAGATAGCAGCCGACCTGTCTCACGACGGTCTAAACCCAGCTCACGACCTCCTTTAATAGGCGAACAACCTCACCCTTGCCCGCTTCTGCACGGGCAGGATGGAGGGAACCGACATCGAGGTAGCAAGCCACTCGGTCGATATGTGCTCTTGCGAGTGACGACTCTGTTATCCCTAAGGTAGCTTTTCTGTCATCTATCGCCCGCATCAAGCAGGCTGATAGGTTCGCTAGACCACGCTTTCGCGTCAGCGTCCCTTGTTGTGCAGGACACTGTCAGACTTCCTTTTGCTCTTGCGCTCTATTCCGCGTTTCTGACACGGATGAGGAAATCTTGGGGCACGCTCGATATCTTTTCGAGCGTGTACCGCCCCAGTCAAACTGCCCGGCTACCGGTGTCCTCCTCCCGGAGTGAGAGTCACAGTCACTAACGGGTAGTATTTCAATGGTGGCTGGGTGGCCCGCTGGCGCGGGTACCTCTGTAACGCCTCCTACCTATGCTGCACATTAGCGACCGTGTCTCAGCGACAGCCTGCAGTAAAGCTCTATAGGGTCTTCGCTTCCCCTTGGGGGTCTCCAGACTCCGCACTGGAACGTACAGTTCACCGGGCCCAACGTTGGGACAGTGACGCTCTCGTTGATCCATTCATGCAAGCCGCTACTGAAGCGGCAAGGTACTACGCTACCTTAAGAGGGTCATAGTTACCCCCGCCGTTAACGGGTCCTTCGCCCCATTGTACTGGGTGTTCAGATACCCGCACTGGGCAGGATTCAGTGACCGTACGAGTCCTTGCGGATTTGCGGTCACCTATGTTGTTACTAGACAGTCGGAGCGTCCGAGTCACTGCGACCTGCCCCTATCCGGGGCAGGCATCCCTTATCGCGAACTTACGGGACTAACTTGCCGAATTCCCTAACGTCGGTTGCTCCCGACAGGCCTTGGCTTTCACCGCCAGAGCACCTGTGTCGGATCTCGGTACGGACGCTATGCTCCCTTTTCACGGGCCCTAGGTAACGTCAACTTGCGCTGTTTCCGGCTTCGTTCGCTTCGTGCCATTACGGCTTCCACGAAGTTCCCGG
>NZ_VSLZ01000017.1 GCF_010747475.1 Halorussus sp. MSC15.2
CCCTCACGGGCGAGGGCCGCCGTCTTCAAGGGCGGGGAGTCAATCGGATGCGACCCGAAACCAGATGATCTATGCGTGGACAAGGCGAAGCGTGCCGAAAGGCACGTGGAGGCCTGTTAGAGTTGGTGTCCTACAATACCCTCTCGTGATCTACGTATAGGGGTGAAAGGCCCATCGAATCTGGCAACAGCTGGTTCCAACCGAAACATGTCGAAGCATGACCTCTGCCGAGGTAGTTCATGAGGTAGAGCGACCGATTAGGGGCGCCGACTTCGAGAGAAGTCGGCCCCCTTGTCAAACTCCAAACTTATGAACGCCGTTGACGCAGGGAATCCGGTGTGCGGGGTAAGCCTGTGCACCGTGAGGGAGACAACCCAGAGTCGGGTTAAGGTCCCAAAGTGTAGACTAAGTGCGATCGAAGGTGGTCTCAAGCCCTAGACAGCCGGGAGGTGAGCTTAGAAGCAGCTACCCTCTAAGAAAAGCGTAACAGCTTACCGGCCGAGGTTTGAGGCGCCCAAAATGATCGGGGCTCAAGTCTACCACCGAGACCTGACCATGCGGGTTACACCGCAATTGAGTAGGTTGGCACTCTGTTCGGATGGAAGCGTGGGTGAGAACTCATGTGGACCGAATAGGGACGAAAATCCTGGTCATAGTAGCAGCGTTAGTCGGGTTAGACCCCCGACGGCCTTACGAGCAAGGGTTCCTCGGCAATGCTGAACAGCCGAGGGTTAGCCGGTCCTAAGTCTCACCGCAACTCGAATGAGACAAAAGGGAAACAGGTTAATATTCCTGTGCCGCTATGCAACGAAACCGACGCCTTGGGAACCGTCAAGCCGGGCATTCGCCCGGTCGAAC
>NZ_VSLZ01000018.1 GCF_010747475.1 Halorussus sp. MSC15.2
TCTTACGACCAGGGCCGCCGTCTTCAAGGGCGGGGAGTCAATCGGATGCGACCCGAAACCAGATGATCTATGCGTGGACAAGGCGAAGCGTGCCGAAAGGCACGTGGAGGCCTGTTAGAGTTGGTGTCCTACAATACCCTCTCGTGATCTACGTATAGGGGTGAAAGGCCCATCGAATCTGGCAACAGCTGGTTCCGACCGAAACATGTCGAAGCATGACCTCTGCCGAGGTCGTCCGTGGGGTAGAGCGACCGATTAGGGGCGCGACTTCGAGAGAAGTCGGCCCCCTTGTCAAACTCCAAACCTACGGACACCATCGACGCAGGGAATCCGGTGTGCGGGGTAAGCCTGTGCACCGTGAGGGAGACAACCCAGAGCTGGGTTAAGGTCCCAAAGTGTAGACTAAGTGCGATCGAAGGTGGTCTCAAGCCCTAGACAGCCGGGAGGTGAGCTTAGAAGCAGCTACCCTCTAAGAAAAGCGTAACAGCTTACCGGCCGAGGTTTGAGGCGCCCAAAATGATCGGGGCTCAAGTCTACCACCGAGACCTGGCCGCACCCGTAACAGGGTGATCGAGTAGGTCGGCATTCCGTTCGGATGGAAGCATGGATGAGAATTCATGTGGACCGAATGGGAACGAAAATCCTGGTCATAGTAGCAGCGTTAGTCGGGTTAGACCCCCGACGGCCTTACGAGCAAGGGTTCCTCGGCAATGCTGAACAGCCGAGGGTTAGCCGGTCCTAAGTCTCACCGCAACTCGAATGAGACAAAAGGGAAACAGGTTAATATTCCTGTGCCGCTATGCAACGAAACCGACGCCTTGGGAACCGTCAAGCCGGGCATTCGCCCGGTCGAAT
>NZ_VSLZ01000019.1 GCF_010747475.1 Halorussus sp. MSC15.2
CCTCGACCACTTCGGTGGTCGGGCACCTTAGAACTGCCAGGGCTAACGAACACACCCTCCCCTCCCGGGGAGGTGGGCCCATAGCTCAGTGGTAGAGTGCCTCCTTTGCAAGGAGGATGCCCTGGGTTCAAATCCCAGTGGGTCCATAGCCCGGGTCGGAACGAAACCGTGTCCCTTAAGTGGGACACGGCGCAACGTTCAGATCCGGAAGACCGATGCACTACTCCGTGAAAGCGTGAGTAGGAAGGGTTCGACGTACGCTCCTGATACTACCAGGACGTGACGATGACAACCGTATGTACGTGCAATCCAGGCGTCCACTGGATCCGAGTTGAACCGGGTCACAGTGCGATTCCAACAGCGTGGCTACTGTGCCAGCTGGTGGATGGCTCGGCTCGAGCGCCGACGAAGGACGTGCCAAGCTGCGATAAGCCTGAGGGAGCCGCACGGAGGCAAAGAACTCAGGATTTCCGAATGGGAATCCCCACCGCAATTGCTTCGCGCAATGGGGAACGTCGAGAATTGAAACATCTTAGTATCGACAGGAAGAGAAACCGCAAGAGATGTCGTCAGTAACCGCGAGTGAACGCGACACAGTCCAAACCGAAGCCCACACGGGCAATGTGGTGTTCGGACTGACTCTCAGCGCTCGAACGATCATGTGAAGTCTCCTGAAACGGAGCGCGACACAGGGTGAAAGCCCCGTAACATGGCCAAGTAAAGC
>NZ_VSLZ01000020.1 GCF_010747475.1 Halorussus sp. MSC15.2
CCCTATCGTGAAATCGACCGAGCACCTTAGAACTACCAGGGCTAACGAACACACCCTCCCCTCCCGGGGAGGTGGGCCCATAGCTCAGTGGCAGAGCGTCTCCTTTGCAAGGAGGAAGCCCTAGGTTCGACTCCTAGTGGGTCCATGTCGTGGTGCGAATCAAACCGTGTCCCTTAAGTGGGAGACGGCGCAACGATTCAATCCACACTAACCGATGCACTACACCGTGAAAGCGCGTGTAGGAAGGGTTCGACGTACGCTCCTGATACTACCAGGACGTGACGATGACAACCGTATGTACGTGCAATCCAGGCGTCCACTGGATCCGAGTTGAACCGGGTCACAGTGCGATTCCAACAGCGTGGCTACTGTGCCAGCTGGTGGATGGCTCGGCTCGAGCGCCGATGAAGGACGTGCCAAGCTGCGATAAGCCTATGGGAGCCGCACGGAGGCAAAGAACATAGGATTTCCGAATGGGAATCCCCACCGCAATTGCTTCGCGCAATGGGGAACGTCGAGAATTGAAACATCTTAGTATCGACAGGAAGAGAAACCGCAAGAGATGTCGTCAGTAACCGCGAGTGAACGCGACACAGTCCAAACCGAAGCCCACACGGGCAATGTGGTGTTCGGACTGACTCTCAGCACCCGACCGAACAACAGAAGTCTCCTGAAACGGAGCGCGACACAGGGTGAAAGCCCCGTATGCTGTTCCAGTACGGT
>NZ_VSLZ01000021.1 GCF_010747475.1 Halorussus sp. MSC15.2
GTGCGTCAGTTCCAGAGTATCGGGGGTTGGATATCCCTCGTGAATATCGCGGGCATCGACCGCGAAGACTAAACACGTCTCGAGACCGATAGCGAACAAGTAGCGTGAGCGAACGCTGAAAAGCATCCCACAAAGGGAGATGCAATAGAGCCTGAAATCAGTTGGCGATAGAGCGACAGAGCACACAAGGTCCTCTAACAAACGACACAGATGCGAATCTGCAGTAGGACTTAGAGGAAGCCGGTGTTCTGTCGTACGTTTTGAAAAACGAACCAGGGAGTGCATTTGATTGGCAAGCCTAACCCGTGCACCGGGGAAGGCACAGCGAAAGCAACATGGCCGCAG
>NZ_VSLZ01000022.1 GCF_010747475.1 Halorussus sp. MSC15.2
GTGGAAATCGGAGACGACGAGACGGCGTCCAGGTTCCAGATGTACCCTTGTGGGGTTGAAGCTTCTTCAGCATGTCGAGCGCCGCCGCGGTCGCCACCTGTTCCAGATGTACCCTTGTGGGGTTGAAGCAGGATGAGGCCGATTTGGAGGCCGCCGATTCCGAGTGTTCCAGATGTACCCTTGTGGGGTTGAAGCAAGCAGTCCACGGGAGTCGGCTACGACGGCGGCAGTTCCAGATGTACCCTTGTGGGGTTGAAGCACGATCG
>NZ_VSLZ01000023.1 GCF_010747475.1 Halorussus sp. MSC15.2
GCTCGTGCGCGCGCGCTGCTTCAACCCCACAAGGGTGCATCTGGAACCGGCACGCCCAAGCGTTCCGGCGTCGGGCGCGTCGGGGCTTCAACCCCACAAGGGTGCATCTGGAACCCCCATCTCGGTGCCGATGGCAAGGCCCTGCGGACCGCTTCAACCCCACAAGGGTGCATCTGGAACCTCGGCGACGCCTTCGAGCGCGTCCGCCTGCATGTTGCTTCAACCCCACAAGGGTGCATCTGGAACCGGACGATGC
>NZ_VSLZ01000024.1 GCF_010747475.1 Halorussus sp. MSC15.2
AGTTCCAGATGTACCCTTGTGGGGTTGAAGCATGGGCCAGATCACTCCCGAGGCCCAACAACGCGAGCGTTCCAGATGTACCCTTGTGGGGTTGAAGCTCGTCAGCAGGCTTCTGGTCCTCGTCGGTGTAGGGTTCCAGATGTACCCTTGTGGGGTTGAAGCATGACCGTCAACGGCGGCCGGAGGCCGTCGGCGGCGTTCCAGATGCACCCTTGTGGGGTTGAAGCG
>NZ_VSLZ01000025.1 GCF_010747475.1 Halorussus sp. MSC15.2
CGGCAAAGGTGCAGTTCATGGACAGTCGTGATTCCGAGTTCCAGATGTACCCTTGTGGGGTTGAAGCAACGCGAAGGGTTCGTCTGGCGTGCGAGGCGAGCGTTCCAGATGTACCCTTGTGGGGTTGAAGCAGGCCGAAGACGATCGCGTCGTACGCGTCGCCGTCGGTTCCAGATGTACCCTTGTGGGGTTGAAGCACGCCTAT